>JAFGTS010000003.1 GCA_016933965.1 Deltaproteobacteria bacterium
CCTCCGTAAAGCATTTCGTAGCACTCCTGATAGAGATCCTTCTGTTCCTGGGTCGCCTTGCCGCAGCAGAATGTCCGGTAAACGCATGATTTGTATCCCTGGTAAGAATTCCCATCCACATCGATATACACAAGATCCCCGGGACGCAGGGGTTTGTCAGTAAAGGACCAGCCATACGGATTGGTGTTGTATCCGGACATGCAAACAAGATCCTCGGTATGATCGGCTCCCTCCTCATAAAGGGCTTTGATGCCGATACCGACCAGATCACATTCCCGAATACCGGGGCGAATGGCATCCACAATGGCAGCAAAGGCCGATTCAGTGTTTCCGCAGGTGATCCGCATCAGCTCGATCTCATCCCGGGTTTTGATCATACGGGCTTTGTCCATGATCGGTTTGCCGTGTACCGTCTTGATTCCTGCTTTTTCGAATGCCCGGCTGAACAGCATGCTGCAAACAGTTCCTTCAATGGCCAGAGGCTCTTTTTCAAGGCCGTACTCTGCCAGCAGCTTTCCAATAGTATCGACGACGATCAGGACAGTGATGTGGTCCTCATTGTCTGCCACGATCTTTACCGGAGGGAATGAAGGCCTCACCCGCCCTTTCATCCACGGCATGCGTCGTTCTGTCTCTGAAGGGGTCCCGCCGCCGAACAGGATCGGCTCGCCATTGCGCGGCAGGAAAGCGCATTGTATCTCAGCCGGACGCATGGGGGTGGTCACATAGTAAGATGTCAAGTAACGGATATTGGCCTCATCCCAGGTGATGATCGCTCCGGCTCCGGACGCATTCAACTCTGCCGTGGCTTTCTGGAGCCGCTCCTTCCTCAAGCGGTCATAGTTGACCCGTTCTTCATAATCCACGGCGTATTTTCCAAGTGCCATGGCGGTTCCTCCTTTCTAAAGGTCTGTAACTTGCTATCATACCAATGAAGACGGAAACAGCAATAGCAGTGGGTGCCAAAAAGGGAACCATTTGCGCCACGTGAAGCACGGTGAAAGCAGTTCACGGGGCCGCCGGATCGGGTGATCTCGGAGAATATTTTCTGCGGTATACGCTGGGTGATTGGCCGGACCAGCGTTTGAAGGCCCGGGTAAAACTGTGCCTGTCCGAAAAGCCCAGTTTCTCGCTGATCTCCTCAATGCTGAGCTGCCCGGATCTCAACGCCTGAACGGCCAGTTGAAATCTGATCTGATCCCGTAATGCGGACCATCCGTAACCGTTTTCGGCCAGACGGCGTTGCAGGGTTCTGGCACTGATATTCTGAGACCGGGCCAATTCCCGCAACGGTGCGTTCAACAGGTCGTTCCTCTTGACCAGGAGCTGTCTTATCTCTTCCGCCGGTCCGTCATGCAGCGGAGAATCGGCTATCTGCTGGTCCAGGATATTTCCGGCCTGCCGGCGGATATCCGGAAAACCGCCCGGCAGGGGAAGGTCCATGATGACGCGTTCGTAGCGTATGATGTTTTCCGGCGCATTCAGGACAACAGCGCAGCCGAAGAAGTCGACGTACAGGGGAATGATCTCGGAACGTCCATGACGGAAATAAACGGCCTTGGGCGGGACGGTTTTTTTCATGAGGCGGTTCACAAGGGTCTTTATGGATGAAAAGACCATTTCCGTATAGTGC
The DNA here is from genome assembly GCA_016933965.1 of Deltaproteobacteria bacterium. Lineage (NCBI taxonomy): Bacteria > Pseudomonadati > Myxococcota > Myxococcia > Deltaproteobacteria bacterium. Next base: position 1,634 of record JAFGTS010000003.1, read on the forward strand.
CGCTCATCCTCCTCGGAAAGCATCCTGTCCGGCTGTAACATGATGCTGACGTCATCACCGGTCTCCTGCAGTTTCAGGATAAGCAGCGGCGAGATGAGCTTTCGAAGTGATTGGGTATTCTCAGAGGCCTCCCGAATGGTTGAGGAGGACATCAGGAAGGTCTTGAGATGCGGCATATATTCGAAATCGAAATTTTCGCCGTTCAAGAGACCGATCGCTGGATGTCCGGTGGCCTTCTCCACCTCCATAACGATGGCATGGACCTGATCCAGACCTATGGTCGTCCGCGTGATATGTTCCAGATCGATCGATATCCCGAGTTTGCGCAGTATGTCCTGAATGTCAACACCCAGCTTCACCGCCGTGCTGATAATTCCAGGCAGCACGACCGCCGACGTTTTCACATGGCCCGCATGGGAATCGTCTTTCATGAGCATCTCCTGACGCTGGATTGTACTATATGTCAAGTTGGAAATCCGCCATTTTATTTCCCGTTGAGGGCTTGCATGGATGAGCATGGCAGGAAATCAATTGTTAAAATCATTGACAGCACAATTCGGAAAGTTCTATTCATTCTGTGAACTCTTTTCATTAGAAATGTTTCCGCGTCCAGAATAAAGGGGTCAGGTCTGCCTTTGACCCATGTCATGGTATATTGCGGGGCCTGCCCCCGCCTTTGATATAAAATGTGTCGGCAGGGTTTCACTGCGTGCGGTGTTGACTCAGAAACTTGAAAGGACGGTGAAAGATGAAGCCAACCGGTAACGGCAGAAAGACGGAAAAGGTGGTGCGGACGGCGGACAAAGAAAGAAAATCGGATGGGATACGCTCCGATCTTGCCGACGTCATCGAGCGGCATGCTTTCGGATCGGACGAACGCCGTCCCGAAGCGGTAAAGCGCCTGCGGGAAAAAAACCGGAGAACGGCTCGCGCGAATGTGCTGGACCTTTGCGATCCCGATAGTTTCATCGAATATGGAGCCCTGGCGATCGCCGCCCAGCGCTTGAGAAGATCCACTGATGATCTGATCAAAAAGACCCCGGCAGACGGCCTGATCACCGGGATTGGTTCCGTTAACGGCGATATGTTCGGTCATGATAAGGCCCGCTGCATGGTGATGGCGTACGATTACTCGGTTCTGGCCGGCACCCAGGGGTTTTTCAATCATAAAAAGAAGGATCGTATGCTGAAGCTGGCGCACGAATTGGGGATCCCCGTCATCCTCTTCGCGACGGGCGGCGGCGGAAGACCGGGTGACGTTGACGCGATGAGTGTTGTTGTTTCCGGGCTGGATTATTCGACGTTCTATGAGTTTGCCCGGCTGAGCGGGCGTGTCCCCGTGGTCGGCATAGTGTCCGGACCGTGCTTTGCGGGGAATGCGGTCCTGGCCGGATGCTGTGACGTGATCATTGCAACCGGAGATTCAAACATCGGTATGGGCGGTCCGGTCATGATCGAAGGCGGCGGCCTCGGCGTCTTCAAGCCGGAAGAGGTCGGGCCGATGGATATTCAGGCCGGTAACGGCGTGGTCGACATCGTTGTTGAATGCGAAGAGGAGACCGTTGCGGCGGCCAGAAAATATCTGTCATATTTTCAGGGTTCCCTTTCCGAATGGCAGGCGGCAGATCAGTATGCGCTTCGGGATATGATCCCGGAAAACAGGAGGCGTGTCTATGATGTGCGGAAGGTCATCAAGACCCTGGCAGATATGGACTCCTTCCTCGAGCTGCGCCCCTTGTATGGTCAGAGCATGGTAACAGGGTTGATACGGATCGAAGGAAGGCCTTTCGGGTTGATCGCGAACGACTGCAGGCATGCCGCGGGAGCGATAGAAGCTGAAGGTGCGGAGAAGGCGGCGCGCCTGGTCCGGCTGTGCAATGCACACGGGCTTCCGGTCCTGTCCCTCTGCGATACACCGGGGTTCATGGTCGGGCCGGAGATAGAAACACGAGCGCAGGTACGCCGTGTGTGCCGGATGTTCGTGGCCGGCGCGCAGGCACATGTGCCGTATTTTACGGTCGTCCTGCGAAGAGGATATGGCCTTGGGGCGATGGCGATGGCCAAAGGCAGTTTTCACGAAAGCGTTTTTACCGCGTCCTGGCCGTCAGGTGAGTTCGGGGGGATGGGAATTGAGGGAGCCGTCAAGGCAGGCTTCAAGAGAGAGCTCGAAGCGATCGCGGATCCCGAGGAAAGAAAAAAGCTGTTCGATCAATTGGTCAAGACGGGATATGACATAGGCAAAGCTATGAACGTGGCCTCTTTCTTTGAGATCGATTCGGTCATCGATCCGGCCGATACGCGGCAATGGATAATAAAAGGACTGATCTCAGTGCCTGGTGGAAGAATGAAGGGAGAGATCCCGTCCCGTTTTATTGACACCTGGTAGCAGGACTTTTTGTAAAATTGAAAGAGACTATTTGATACAGGAAGCTCCTTGTTCCTGCAAGTCCTTCGAATTGCCGTATTACTGAGGTCATCATATCCCCCATCACGCATTATTATGGTACCTGGAGGGTTCCTCTGGTTCCAAGGTTCATGACACAACGACTGCCAATGAAAATGACATTTTATATCGCTATCCCTTGCCATCAATAAGGGCTCTTATAATTTCTTTTGCTCCATCAGGAAGATTTTCCAACCACTCCTGCTCCTGCCCAGCGGGTGGGAAAACCTGTCCATATTTCAATATGCTGTCTGGCTCAATACCGCATAAATCAATCCAGATTGCATTTATATCCCAGTCAATGGACTCGCTCACATCCTTAATCATTTCCAGCATCCACCGCTTACGCTGTTCTGCATTCCTGCCAATTCTGACATCTCCGCGTATCCACATATGTCTGTTACATAGATGTCCGCTTACAAAACGATTGCTATCGAGGACTTCGTTAAAAATAACCTGTACATAGAACTCAGGTGCTCCTGTAGAATGAGAGTGTGACTTGGTTATTGCTTGTGCTGCCTTCTTTTTTTTCTCATCACTCAAAGTATTAGCTCTTACGTATACATTATAAGTTGGCATTCTTTCTCCTTTCGTTTGAAAACTTAGTGAAATGCATCATGTAGCAGTATAGCATGTTTGGGATTACAGATTAGAAAATTGATATCCTGGGCATCGTGTTTAAATTATCCTTAACGGATGCCGATACCGGAGAAATTCCGGAAGGACATACGTGAAAGGAGAAAAGATATGCAAAAGAAAATGTTAATAATCACACTCATCACGCTGCTTATCGTCTCTGTTGCTGTTGTTGTGCAGGCAGATCGGCGCGGATGGAGAGATGTAGATCGATATGATCACTGTGCCTATTACGGTTCAGGTTTTGACTCAGATGACGATTACGGACGCGGATGGGGCAATATGGGTCCCGGCATGATGTCACAAGGATGGTCACGTGATTACGATATGATGGGACCGGGTTGGCGTTACGGCGACCGTGAAGAATACCTCAAATTTCTGGATGAAACGTCGAGTCTCAGGAAAGAACTTCAAGCAAAAAGGTTCGATTACCAAGAGGCATTGAGGAACTCTGATACAAAACCTGAAGATATGGGAAAACTGGAAAAGGAAATGTACGCTCTGGAGCAGAAAATTAGCAGCAGATCACCCCGGGGATGCTGGTGGCAAAGAGATTGATCTTTAACAAAGGATCTTCGAGTGGAAAGGCAGGGTCAATATAAGCCCTGCCTTTTTTATTGATTGCCTAATGAAAGCGTGCGTTATAGAAAAAATGCTTGGCGAATAATTACAGGAAGAAGTGGATTCTTGACTTCACCCTGTAATTTATTGAAACGCCTCAGGGGTTCTGTATGCGCCTTTGTATATGTAATCGGTAATCAAAACAGGACCCCACTTGACATTGTCTGTCAAGATAAGTGTAAGCCGGGACAATCTACCATTTTGCAATAATCAATTGCCCCTGAGAAGTAACAATAGTTAACGAATCAGTCTTCACGGGGGTAAAGCTTTCTGACTGATCTTCAGGAGTTTCTTTTTCTGAAGAAGCTTCCGGTTTCGTCGTGTAAACGTAATAAATACCAACAATTACCAATGCTCCGACGATACCCCAGCCTACCGCATCACTCATTAAAGGTTCACCACCAGCTCCCCCGGCACAGGCGACCTTCTGAGATACCAGGGGAATCATTAAAGCGAAAAGCAATATGGCAATGACTAATTTTCGCAGCATGCCGTTACCTCCTGCCTCCTGTTGTTCAACATTATGGGCATTAATTATACCAGAACATGAAGCTCTCTGCCGTTTTTGATTATGATGTGAAATGTTCTCAATGAAGGGGTCAAGTCTACCGTTGACTCATGTCATGTTATATTGCAAGACCTGACCCCACCCTCCGTGTCCGTATATTGAATACATCAAATAAATTCGACCCTTTCATTGACAATGGGATTTGATGATGTTACGTAATAATATATGTTTTTTTTATGCTTTCTATCATCAGACACAACCGGAGACTGCTGTTTGATATGTTCCGGCAGTGTGCGTGACCCTCTCTTTTCCCCTTTAAAAACCTGCAATGGACGTGACGAAAGAACATGCGGTTCCCTGTTCGATATGAGCATGAGCGTTTGATGCAGGTATCGACATATATCAGTTGCTGAGCATGACCGTTATCCGAATCGGAAGATCTGATACTATCGGTACACATTCGTGACACTCACGTCATGCGGCGGACACGATCAAAAGGAGGGATTATCATGGTGGGAAGAACCAGCATCAGAATGTGCTGCTCGCTTGTAAGTTTGCTGCTGTTTCTCTGGGTTTCGGCATGTATCATCGCTAATGCAAGCATTGCGCAGGCATCACCGGCTGTTCCCGACCGGACGAACTTGTCAACCGCAGACCACTCTAAATTCAAGGAGTTACAAAAGGTCTTCGCGTCCGGGCCGGAAGTTACTCAGGCATGCCTTTCGTGCCATACCGAGGCGGCCTCCCAGCTTCGTCACACATTTCACTGGACGTGGGTGCCGGATGAACCAGGCGATACATGCCTTGGGAAAGCCCGGTATTTGAATAATCTCTGAGTAACGCCTCAATCCAACTGGTGCAGGTGTACCAGCTGCCACATAGGTTATGGTTGGAAGGACAAGGCATTCGACTTCAGCGCCCAGGATCGGATCGATTGCCTGGCCTGTCATGACACGACGGGGACGTACAAAAAGTTTCCCACCGGATGCGGCCATCCGGCGTATGAAACGAAACAGTTCGGCGGCAAAACATTTCAACCTGCCGATCTTTCTTCTGTCGCCCAGCATGTGGGCAGAACAAGCAGAGCAACATGCGGTGCCTGCCATTTCTATGGCGGTGGAGGAGACGGCATCAAACACGGTGAACTGAACTCTCTGCTGGTGGCTCCCTCCAAGGCGATCGATGTCCATATGGATGTCGAGGGGCTGGACTATCGATGCACGACATGTCACACCACGGTCGATCACGTGATCCCGGGGAGATACTATGTCTATCCGGCGCAGAATGCCCACCGGTATGCCGTGCCGCATGATAAGGAAAATCTTATCGGGTGTGAGACATGCCACGGCGCAGCGCCTCATCCGGATTCGGCTACGCTGAACGATCACGTCGCCACTGTTTCTTGCCAGGCCTGCCATATTCCGACGATCGGCAGGGGCGGCAAATCAACACTCGTCGGCTGGGATTGGAGCACGGCGGGAAAATTTGACGAGAACCAGAAATTTATTGTGAAAAAAGATGCGGCCGGCAATGTCAGTTATCATACCATGAAGGGTGACCTGGCATGGAACCAGTCGTTCGTTCCGGAATATCGATGGTATACGGGGGGCATGACATATCATTGTGCCGACGACCCCGTTGATGCTGCCGAAGTGCTCTCGATGAACAGCCCCGAGGGCGCGTATGGTCTCGAGGGAGCTAAGATATTCCCCTTCAAGGTTCTCCGCGGCACGCAGATATATGACCCCGTCACCAGCGTCCTGATCGTGCCGAAACTGTTCGGTCCGAAGGGAATGGGTGCCTACTGGGCGGATTTTGACTGGAAGAGATCAGCGACGGCGGGCATGGCTGAGGTGGGCAAGCCCTTCAGCGGTGAGATCGGGTTTGTTGAGACGGAATCCTACTGGCCGGTCACCCACATGGTAGCGCCGAAGGAAGAGTCTCTGCAATGCGACGCCTGCCACAGCAGGAACGGCCGGCTCGCACAGCTCGGCGGTTTTTATCTTCCCGGTCGGGACGCGTCTTCCGTCCTCGATACCGCCGGCTGGATCCTGGTCATACTGACACTTATCTGCGTGATCGCGCATATCCTGTTGCGTGTATATTTCACTACGATGAAGAGGGAACGATCATGAAAAAAGAAATCCTTTTATATACCGTGTTCGAACGTCTCTGGCACTGGACCCAGATGCTGCTTATTTTTTTACTGGTCATCACCGGTTTTGAGGTACACGGTTCCTGTCACATCGTCGGGTTCAAAGATGCCTGCATGTACCATGACTATTTTGGATGGGCACTCGTTACCCTGACGGTGTTCGGGATCTTCTGGCATCTCGTGACCGGTGAATGGAAACAGTACATTCCCAATGTCACTAATATCATGGGTGTTGCTTTTTATTACTTCATCGGCATGTTCAAAGGGCATCCGCATCCCTTTCAGAAGTCCCGTGAACGCAAACTGAACCCTCTCCAGCAGGTATCGTATCTTTTTTTCGTGTTCCTGTTGCTGGTGCAGGTCATAAGCGGTGTGCTGTATTATTTCCCCGTATGGAGTAAAAAGTTTGTCGGGCTGAGCCTGGAGACGATAGCGCTTGTCCATACGGCCGTCGCTTTTCTCATGATCTCGTTCATTATCGTGCATATCTGCATGGCGACAACGGGACCGACGATCTTCACATATATAAAGTCGATGATAACCGGTCGGGAGGAAATAGAACAATTCGAGGATTATACAACGAAGTGATAACGTGATGGCCGAGGTCTGCTACGTCGCCATATTGATAGAGACCCGACTGAAAATACGAGGGAGATCCCACGATAATACCCCGTGCCGATGTTATCTTCATACTTGTTCGCTGCGCAGTTCGTAACCGCTCGCCGCTTTCCTGTCGAATAGTTCATTCGATCACCGATGCCACGACCATGTCGGACAGGCGCTGATGCCGCATGAAGCTCCTTCCCTCCTCCATTAGTCCGGCGGAAAGGAATATATAGGTGAGCTCTTTTTCCGGATCAACCCAGAACATGGTTGAACCGGCACCTAAACCGGCATATGTCCAGGGCGAGGTATTCAAGCCCAACGGAGTTGGAAACATTCCCTCCCCCCTCAGAAAAAAGGTGAGGCCGAGATATGCGGGGATCTCCGGCCATCCGTACATCTCCCGCATATGGTCCATCAAATGATTCGGCAGATCGCCGGTGTGATTTGTCGTTGCGAGATCGACGGTTTCCGGGCTCAGCAGTCGTTTTCCGTTCAGCTCACCGCCCTGGCGAAGCATTTCCGTGAAGAGAAAGATATCATGAGCGGTCGAAACGACCCCTCCTGAGGGCAACTCGGTATCTTCAGCAGCGATGTAGTTCATCGACTCAATGAGGAAGGGTTCGAAAATACCCGGGGTCAGGTCGCGGACAATGATCGGCACGATCTTCTTCCTCAGTTTGTCAGGCAGGCCCAGGGCGGTGCTTTTCATGCCCAACGGCTCAAAGACGTCTTCTTTCATGATCGTCCGGAAGGGCCGTTTCCGTTCATCCAGCCGTTGGACCATGGCGGCAACCAGGGCAAGAGAAGTAACGGGATTGTAAGTGATGATCGTCCCAGGCATATACAGAAGCCGCTCAAGACAGAATGCCTTGACGACTTCTTCAATATTTCCAAGCTTGTCTACGGGAAGGGTAAAGGGGATCTCCGTATTTAATCCGCTCATATGGGTGAGGATGTGCAGGACGGTTATGTTCTGCTTACCCTTGGTGCCGAACTCGGGAATGACGTCTTTGATAGGTGTTGTCAGTGTGAATTTCCCCTCTTCGATTGCCATCAGGACCCTGACGGTCGTCATTTGCTTGGTCAGTGACATGATGAAGAATATGTCGTCCTTTTTTGCTTTGCGCTTTTTCGCCAGGTCTGTATGGCCGACAGCCTCGAACATGGCAATTTCACCATGTCGGGCGACGATGAAGACGGCACCGTCATAGAGACCTTTTGCAGTATCTTCCGTGATTACCTTCTTCAACTTCCGTAAACGATCCGGATCAAGCCCCAGTTTCTTCGCGTTGCCGATGTCCGTTTTTCCGATCTTTGCTTTCGCCATTTTACCCCCTCCTTTTCGTAGGATGTTTCGTTGATGATGTTTTGTTTCACCCTTCAGTCAGCACACTACGCCACATGTTATGCCAGAGTTCTGTTAATTTCAAATGTTAGAAGCGGAAGATCAGCGATTTCGGTTACCTGAGACCTGATTGAAATTAGTCTCATGCTGCTTTATTATGATTCTTCTCCCATTTGGTTGCAGAAAAGGGTTCGCAGTTTTGAGGTTTCTGGGTTTCAAGGTTTCGAGGGTCCAAGGGTTGTATTGTTTTCGGAGTGATAAAAAGATCAAGTCTACCGTTGACCCATGTTATATTGCAAGACCTGACCCCACCTTTGTGCTTTGAACCGGCCTTTTCGGGAATTATCAATCCTTCTGGTTTCGGTCTTCCCTGGGGATGTAATGCCGGATCGTCTCACCCTGGTAGATCTGCCGCGGCCGGCAGAGGCGACGGTTCGGATCGTCGTGACTTTCCTTCCATTGAGCGATCCAGCCGGGCAGGCGGCCGATGGCGAACATGACGGGAAACATGTTCAGGGGGATGTTCAACGCCCGCAGAAGAATTCCGCTGTAGAAATCGACATTTACATAAAGCTGGTGATCGATGAAGTAAGGGTCCTTCTCGACCACGTCCTTGAGCTTCCGGGCGATATCAAGCAGCGGGTCATGGCGCTTCAGTTTGTCGAGTATCCGTTCGACCACCTTTTCGAGGATCGGCGCCCGGGGGTCATGGGTCTTGTACACCCGGTGGCCGAACCCGTACAGCCGGAAGGAATCCTCCCGGGTCTTGGCGCGTTCGATGAAGGGCTGGATGTCACCTCCGCTGTCATGTATCTTCTGGAGCATTTCGTAGACGGCCTGATTCGCTCCGCCGTGCAGGGGACCCCAGAGGGCGCTGATCCCCGCGGATACGGCGGCGTAGAGATTCACGTTCGCGCTGCCCACCAGGCGAACCGCCGAGGTGGAACAGTTCTGTTCGTGGTCCGCGTGAAGGATCCAGAACACCTCAAGAGCCCTGACGACATCGGGATCGATCTCATAGGGCCTGACCGTCGAATCGAACATCATGTTCAGAAAATTCGCGCAGTACTTGAGATCATACCGGGGGTACACGACCCGGTCACCCTTTGATATCCGGTAGGATACGGCGGCAAGGGTCCGCACTTTCGAGAGAAGCCGTGTGAAGGTGAGCCGGAGCTGTTCTTCGCGGTCCAGTTCCCGCAGCTCGGGGTAAAAGGCCCGCAACGCGTTCACCATGGACGAGAGAATACCCATGGGATGGGTCCTCGGTGGATAGTGGCGGAAGAAGTTCAGCATGTCCTCGTGGACGAGGGAATGCTCGTTGAGCATTTCGGAAACGGCGGACAGGGTACGCTCGGAGGGCAGATCCCCGAAAATGAGAAGGTAGGCCGTTTCGACGAAGGTCGATTGCGCGGCCAGCTCTTCGATGGGGATACCCCGGTATCGGAGAATGCCATCTTCCCCGTTCATGTAGGAGATGCTGCTGACGCAGCTTCCCGTATTGGCGAAACCCGGGTCAAGGGTAATGACCCCCGTGTCTCTCCTGAGATTGGTGATATCGATGGCCCGTTCGCCCTCGGTACCCGTCACGATGGGTAATTCATAGGCCTTGCCGTCGATGATGAGTTGAGCGGTATCTCCCACAAAACGACTCCTTTCGCGGGCGCAATAAACGTGAGTTAATATCAGAAAAGGATCCGGATTACCAGTAATTTGTAATACAAAAGAAACACAGATACAGGCGCGGCGGTCAGCTCCCCCGAGGTGATTTTCAGGGAATTCCTTTCCATGAATCAGGGTTTCCCCGATGGATAAAAAACGTTTTTTCCGCCACAGTGCATTCGACGGGTAAGGCTGCACAGAGACCCGCAAGGAGGTCACGGAAATGGAAAAAAATGCAAAACTCAAAAGGATTCCCGGTATCGAGACCATTTTGACACCCGATATGCACAGCATTACGAACGGTGTCGGTCCCCTGTATAACTACTTTTTCCCCACCATCAAGGCGGGGCTGAACTGGCTTGCCGAGCGGTGCGAGGAGCAGAACGGCATGCACGTGGAGGTCAAGAACGGCGGCGGTCCCATCATGGTCGACAGGGACACCAATTTCATTCTTTTCGGCAGTGCTTCCATCCTGCTGTCCCGGATCTGTGAATATTCCCGGGCCAAAAACGTTCTCATTTCCCTTGAGAAGAACGGCAAAGGCATTACAGTCAGCGTCGAAGAGGACGGCATCGGCTTCGATGCGGCCGATACGGATTCCCTGCTTCAGTATTCAAAGGAACATGAGCTGACCAGGATAAATGATCATCTGCGCTTCTTCGGTGGTCACCTTGCCGTTGAATCACGGAAGGATGCGGGGACGCGGGTATCCGTCACCGTGCCCACCGCGGCATTGAACTGAGGAAGCGAGGCAATGCGGGGTGCCGGATACACATCGGTACCTGCATGATGGAACGAACATTCAGGGATGCGTGATGATACGGTTGGATGACCTGGCGGCGTTTTTCCGGTGTCACGTGTCCCTTTTTGTATCCCCCCAGATGTCGGACACCTCGCTGACACGGCTGATGAGCTGCCGGTAAAGCGTATCCTCGTCCTCGATGCTCAGCGTGAGTGCCCCCTCGGGACAGATCTCGACACAGCGGCCGCAGCCCTTGCAGCTTTCTCCCGGTGAAGCGACGCCGTCCTTCAGTTCCATGGCGGCCACGAAGCAGCGGTCGACACAGAGATTGCAGCCGGTGCATTTTGCGGCGTCGACGGTGATGGAAACGCCGGGCAGCCCCTGGTAGGCACGTTCCAGGTTGGGACCCCGTTTCTGCATGTGCGTCCGGTACAGGCAGCAGCAGTCGCAGCAGAAGCAGATGAACATGAGCCGGGTGAAATTGGTCAGGCCGAAGGCGACGGGATCGATCCAGACGTGGGCGACGTTGGCGATCAACCCCGCTTTCGAGGCCTTTCGTACATGTTCGATGGCTTCTTCCCGCGTCACTTTCCGCCCGTGTGAAGGGTGAAGGCGTTTGATTGACGGTCCCAGGGCCATGCAGCCCAGGTCCGCCGGATACTCTTTGCACCCCAGCTTCGTCCGGCAGATGCACTCGTCCAGGATGAAGAGATCATCCACGCTGGAAACGAATCGTTCCACCACCCGCCGCGGCAGGACCAGATTGTCGGGAGGCACCACCGTTTCCTGGATCGGGATCGCCGTGACCTCGTTCCAGGGGTAGGCGAAGAATGGATTGATGATCCATTTGAACGGGGGGTATGAACTTAACCGTTTCGCCACGATCATGATCGGCCAGGAAAGCCGGATCATGACCCGGACCATTTTTTTCGGCGGTCCGTACTTCAGAAAATCGAACATAGCCGTTCCCCCTGCCGTGAATTTTTCCGGTTCCCTATCCCCAGCGGTTGAATACGCCCCGTGATACCGGTACCCACCAGGTAAAGCCGAAAATGATCGTGTTGATCATGACCCGTGACGATGGGAACCCGCGTTTGCCGGCGACACGGAGCGCGTGGGGCACTTCAATGCAGTGCAGGGCGAGAAGCGCCACGGGCAGCAGGGCCCGGCCCGCGGGGCTTTCAAAGAGGAGCCGCCCGAAAATGATGACGATGATCCAGAGCGCCACGGCGCCGAACATGAGGACATACCAGAATTCCTTGCGTTTCAGCATTTCTCTCACTCTCCCTATCCAGCTCGTCCGGCCGCCCTGTCCCGCGCGCCGGTCCATGTTCCCTCTAATCGACGTCGATGAGGGATTCGATGCGTTCCGTCAGCTCCCTGACGGCCTCATCGACATCTTCGATATCGGCGGTAACGGCCTTTTGCGGGCAGTTGGTGATACAGAGGCCGCAGCCGATGCACTTGTTCATATCGTGATGGATACGGCCGTCAACGATGGATATGGCGGCCATATGGCACTCGCCGACGCAGAGCCCGCAGAGGATGCATGCCTCATGGTCCACGCTGATCTCAAGTCCCTTGAGACGCACCATTGACGCGGCCGCTTCCGGGGGCAGGTACCTGCCTGATGTGAGAAGGGTGCAGCAGCAGTGGCAGCAGTGGCAGACGGTCAGAAGCTGCCCGCGGTCGCGGACGCCCCAGATGAAGTTGTCGATCTTCACCCGGCCGATCATGGGAACGAGGCCGTTTTCAACGGTCCGATGGAGGTGGGCGATGGCTTCTTCCCGTGAAACGTGGTTGACGATCCGGGGGTCTATTTCGCGGGTACCCTCGCCGAGGAGCGTGCAGCCGAAATCTATGGGATGATTCTTGCATTGCCGCGCGTCACGGCAGGTACACCGTTTGAGGATGACCCGATGCGGCGAGCGCCTGATAAATTCCTCCACGACCCTCACGGGCAGGAGGGTGCTGGTCCCAGTGATCTCCTGGTTGATGGGGAGGTAGGAAATGTTGAGGTTCTTTCCCGTGAACAGCGGGAGCGAGGCCATCGCCACAATGGGGCCTATCAGAGGCCACTGCGTCATCCGGGCACTGATCCATGTCAGGGGCCATACCTTCGCGAGAAAGGTGAGCCACCAGGCAGGCCGTTTCGACATTATATCCCCCTCAACGAGACATGATGGAACACACGACGTGCGTGTTCCCTCCTCGTGCCGCCCTTATCGTGGCACAGGGAGCCGGTTCATCGTTGAAAATCCTGTGCAGTATAAAAAAAAGCGATGAGCCATGTCAATTTTTTTCCATCATATCGATAATTCCTTTCGGACAATCCGAAACTGCTCGGCCGGCCGAAGGATTTTATCGTGACCGTCCGGGAAATTGAGATTGCTTCCGGTGGGGGTTTTCTGATACCTATTACCGGAGACATTCTCCGTATGCCGGGATTACTCACGAAACCGGCGGCGGAAAGCATCGACATCGATGAAAACGGAGTCATATCGGGGTTGTTTTAATGGTCTGAACGGCCCCGGGGGTGGTGTTTTTTCAGTACAACGGAAAAAAGGAGGTTCGCCGTGGAAAAGCCCGTATTGTTCTCAGTAGAAGATTCGATAGCCCTGATAACCCTGAATCGCCCCGAGCGGCATAATGCCATCTGCCAGGCTCTGCTCGTGGAACTGTATAATTCCATTGATGAAGTTGCTAAAAGAGACGACATCAAGGTCGCCGTACTGACCGGGAATGGAAGGTCCTTCTGCTCGGGTATCGACCTTGACGTCATCGGCAAGGATAACCTGCTCGACCCGCGCGGTGACGGGAAAGACCTTCCAGACGTTCTTGCCGGTTGCAATAAGCCGATGATCGGTGCCATCAACGGTGCTACTATTACCGGCGGGTTTGAACTGGCCCTGAACCTGGATTTCCTCATTGCCTCCGAGAACGCCCGGTTTATCGATTCCCACGCGAAGGTCGGCATTCACCCCGGGTGGGGGATGACCCAGCTTCTGCAACAGGCTGTCGGTCAGAGAATGGCGAAGCAGATGTCCTTCACCTGTCAGCCCTTGTCGGCTCAGGATGCGCTCCGCTGCGGGCTGGTGAACGAGGTGCTTCCGCTGGAGCAACTGCTGCCGCGGGCCCTGGAGATCGCCCGTCACATCTGCAGCGTGAACCAGGATATCCTGTACATGATGAGGGACCTTATTAAAAAGAGGAATTCCCTGCCCCTCGACAATGCGTACCGGGCGGAGCGGGAAAGCTTCCATGACTTCCTGCGGCGGATGAAGGTGCTGTAAGGCAGTGCTCCGGAGCGATACCTCTTTATCGCGTGGTTCCTCTCTGTATCTAATGTGAGGATACAGGCATAGCGGTGCCGCCTTTCACGACCATGGCGACCTGCTGCACGGCCTGGATGTCTTTGAGCGGATCTCCCTCGACGACGGTGAGATCGGCGTATTTCCCCTCCTCGATGGTACCGATGCGGTCATCCATGCGGAGAATTTTTGCGTTCACCGCCGTGGCCGCTTTCAATGCTTCAGCGTTCGTAAAACCGGCCCGGGTCAGGTGCCGCAGTTCTTTCCAGTAACTGCCGAAGAAGCTCAATCCCGTGCCGCAGCAGTCGGTGCCGACGCCGATGGTGCCGCCGGCCTTTTTGATCTTTTCAATGTTCTTCATCGCAATGGGATACCCCGCTTTAAAGAATTCCACGTCGGGATAGAACTGTTTTTGGTGATCCGGCGGGGGATAGGGGTGTTTCAGAAGCACTTCCACCCCCTCAACGGATTGTCGAAAAGGTTCCGAGAGAAGGTCTTTCGCTCCCTCACTGTGAAGAAAGTTCAGGATCTCGGGGATTTCGAGATAGTCTCCAAAGGCCTTGATAGTGGGAATAACGGCCATGCCCGCTGAAAAGAACCGCTCGATGTCCTCGTCCGCCAGTTCATCCATTGCACAGTGCTCCAGGGTATCGACACCCATCTCAATACCCTTCAGAAAACCGGCCCGCTCCGTGTGATGCATGGCAACGGGTACATGCCGTTCCCTGCCGGCCTCCACGAGAGCCGCGAAGCACTCGTCGGAGAGGTTCGGCAGTTTTCCGTGAAAGAGAAACGAATTTTCCGAGTACTGCGTTTTCAGCAGGTCTGCTCCCTCGTTAACGAGACCATGGGCTACGGTGGTGACCTCTTCCGGCGTGCTCAATCGCTCGGCGAACTGGCCGCCGGTGATGATCGACTCGATGGGGTTCAGGGTCGGCGCCATTTCAGGGACCCCCGTCGAGCTCGTGATGAACGACAGGGCCGTCAGTATCCGGGGACCCACCGCCTGGCCTTCATCTATGCGCTCCCGCCATTTCAGGATCTTTTTCGGAAAGGCCGCGACGTCACGCACGGTGGTCACCCCGTACCTGACGCAGTTGGCGAAGTTCATACCCACCTGCCGGTTCATCTGCAGGAGGCCCTTCAGGGTCACCTTCATGATAAAGGGAACGGTCATGTGAATATGGGCGTCGATCAATCCGGGGAGAACGGTTTTCCCCTTGAGATCGATCCGTGTGCAATCGGGGAAGCGGTCGATCGCCCCGTCATCCGTGATCGTATCGATACGGTCTCCCCTCGTGACGATAAGCTTGTTGTCCTCCAGCGTATCGCTTACACCGGTGAACAGCTTCATCCCATGATACAGTATACGTTTTTTGTCCGCCATGGTTCCCTCCCCGCGGCTTCGGTATCACCGGCCGCCGATAAAGCCGTTTGTCCCGCAGTATTTCGGGTCGCCGGTCTGTCCCGTGTCACAATAGTTTTTTCAGTGCATCGAGAAAGAGGGACACGTTCTCCCGTTTACAGGAGTAACCCATGAGACCGACGCGCCATATCTTTCCTTTCAATGGTCCCAGGCCGCTGCCGATCTCGATCTCGTATTCCTCGAGCAGGCGGCGTCGCAGGAGTGCTTCGTCGACGCCGTCGGGGACCCTGACGGCGTTGAGCATGGGTGCGCGATAGGGTTTTTCCACCAGCATCTCCAGACCCAGGGCCTCGATGCCGGCGACGAGCTCGCTGTGCAGGGCACGGTGCCGCTCCCACCGGGCCTCGAGACCTTCTTCGATGGCGAGGCGGAGCGCTTCGCGCAGCGCGTATATCATGTTGATCGGCGCCGTATGGTGGTAGACCCGTTCCGGCCCCCAGTATTTTTCCACCATCGTCATGTCGAGATACCATGACGGCACCCGATGGGACCGGCTCCTGAGCTTGTCGAGTGCCCGGGAGCTGAAGGTGATCGGTGCCAGGCCCGGCGGGCAGCTCAGGCATTTCTGCGTTCCCGAGTAGCAGACGTCGACGGACCATTCATCGGTCCGGACCGGCGCGCCGCCCAGGGAGGTGACGGCATCCATCACCAGGAGCGCCTGGTGGGACTTCGTGATCGCTGATATTTCTTCCATGGGCTGGAGGACGCCCGTCGATGTTTCGGCGTGAACGATACACAGGACCTGCGCGGAAAATTCCTCGAAAGCCCGCGCGACCACCTCCGGGTCGACCGGTGTTCCCCATTCGACCTCGATCTGCTTGAGCACGCCGCCGCAGCGCTCGACAATGTCGCACATCCGCCGGCCGAACACGCCGCTGACGCAGACGATGACCCGGTCCCCGGGCTCTATCATGTTCACCAGCGCCGTCTCCATGCCCGCGCTCCCCGTTCCCGAAATAGGGATGGCGAACTCGTTATCGGTGAGAAAGACGGTGCGGAGCATTTCCTTTACCTCGTCCATGATGCCGAGGAAAGCCGGATCGAGATGTCCGAGGGTCGGCAGTGAAAGCGCCCGGAGCACCTCCGGCGGTGTATCGCTGGGTCCGGGGCCCATCAAAATGCGGTGGGGCACCGTAAGGGTTGAAGGGGATCCGCTCATGCTGCTCTCTCCTTTCTCAAGTTTATTCCTGTTTCTCGATCGTCCATTCCCGCCGTTCACGGCAGGACGGCTTCCTCTTACAGGATGGCCCTTGCCGGATCGGTGAACGCGGCGTAGACGGTGTCGTGAAGAGGTGTTTCGATCCCCAGCGCCTGCCCCGCCCGCACGATGTATCCGACGAACGTTTCCAGCTCAAGCGGCCGCCCCTGTTCTCTGTCGACCAGCAGGGATGTTTTTGTCCCCGGCGGGAACGCGCTCACTTTCTGCAATGATCCCTGAACGATGTTACTGGGAAGGGCGATGGCTTTTGCCCGGGCGATCTCCTCCACTTCACGCATCATACCCTCCAGCAGGTGCCGGTGCTCCTCGCTCCGCTCCAGGTCGCCGAGCGTCAGCCGGTGCAGGGCGGTAACGGCGGCCACCGGGCCGATGAAGATGAATTTCGTCCATACCTCGGTCGTGACGGGAGCCGCGAGGGTCGCGTCAATGCCGGCGTTCCTGAGGAAGTCCTCGATGTACCCGTATGCTTTACCCCCGGTATCTTCAGGGCCGAAAAAGAGCTTGGCGGAGCCGCC
The DNA here is from genome assembly GCA_016933965.1 of Deltaproteobacteria bacterium. Taxonomy (NCBI): domain Bacteria; kingdom Pseudomonadati; phylum Myxococcota; class Myxococcia; species Deltaproteobacteria bacterium. The sequence continues at coordinate 18,823 of JAFGTS010000003.1, forward strand.
CTTCTGGCTGACGATCCCCGGCCCTTCAAGGTGGCTGCTGATATACACGCATCCGTTGAGAAGAGTTCCCCACGGCAGCAGCCGCCCGAGGCGCTCCACGTTATCGACGCCGTTCAGCAGGGGAATGACGACGGTTGTTTCCTGAATAGCGGGTATCAGCATCCGGGCCGCCTCATCGAGGCCGTATTCCTTGACACAGACCAGGACCAGGTCAAGGGAGCCCAGTTCTTCGGTCCTGTCGGTCGCACGGGCCGGGCGCGTTACGAAGCGTTCGCTGGGCGTGATGAGCGTCAAACCCTCTTTCCGTATGGTGTCAAGATGGGTTCCCCTGGCGATAAAGAAGACCTCGTGTTCCGGGGATCGCTCGTAATATCGGGAAAGCTTCCCTCCGTAAAATCCTCCCACTCCTCCGATACCGATGATCGCTGTTCTCATGCGTGCTTCCCTTTCTTATTGTGTGAAAACCGATTCGAAGAACCGGTGGACCGGTTCGATCACCCCGGCGACGGTTCCCCGTTCGGGTATCAGGTATATGTATGCACGCCGTTCGTCGGCGGTGACGGCGATATGGCGGATGGTGCGGGGATCGGGGTTCTCCCGCATGAACGCGAGAAACAGCTCCCGCATTTTCATCCGCTCGTAATACAGGTAGAACACCAACTCCCCCCACCGGACCTCTTCTCTGTCAAGCCGGTGTTCATGGGTAATGGCGGCACCCCGGGAGGCCGCGTGTCCTTTTTCTATGAGATGGCCTTCACAGGGCGGCGGATAGCGCATGTAGAGAGTAACATACAACCGATCGTTCTTCATGGTCATTTTTGATATCGGAAGATAGAGCGGGGTGTGGCGGGGCAGAAGGGTGATGGTGGCGTCGATCTCAAAGAACGGTTCCCGGCGGTCGAAACGAAAGTTCGCGTGATGTCCCACGAGGCCGCCGATAGCGGTATATGTCCGGTCGTCCGGTCTGAAGAGCTTCTCCAGGTCCCGGAACGCCGAGAGATAGATACTCCGGTTGTTCCGTTTGCCCCGGGTGTACCCGAAGCCGATCAATGCCCCCAGGAGCAGGACCGCCAGTAAAATGGGAAAAGACGAATGTTCCATGTCACCCTGAATTCATAGGGGCTGTTTTCCCGAGAGGTTCTTTACTTTTCGGCGAGTGTCGGCATCCAGCGGTAGATCGGCGCGAAGAACTGCTTGACCAGCGGCGGCTTCGGTATCATGAAGACGAATCCCTTCTTCTCTTCCGGTACGATGGCGATGTGCCGTATGATGCCCGGATCGGGATATTCCTGAGCGAATCTCAGCAATGCGTCGCGTCCCGCGGCGCTCTGGTAAAAAAGGAAGAAGTCGTAGTCACCCCAGTGGATCGATTCCTTCTGCAATCGGTCGGCGTTGCTTATCTTTGTTCCCCTGAACCCGTTATACCCCTTTTCGATCAGGTGCAGCTCCTCCAGGGGTTTTCGCTTCAGGTACAGGGTGATGAACAGGCGGTCGTACTTCCGGATCAGCTTTGAGAGCGGCAGGTAGAGCCAGGAATGCCGCGGGAGCATGGTAATGGTGGCATCCACCCGTGAAAAGGGCGCGCCCTTCTTTTTTACGTAGAGGTTGGCATGGTATCCGATGGCACCCCCGATATTGGTAAATGTCTGATCATCGGGCCGGACCACGTCAACCAGGTCCTGCAATGCCGAGAGAAATATCTTCCGGTTCCGCCGCCTTCCCCAGAAGTATCCCGCCGTAAGCATGAAGGAAAAGGCAACAAAGAGAAAAAAGACCGGCTGTGTCAGGATGAGTTCGTATTTGAACATGGCATCGTTCTATGGGTTGACGAGATGTGTCAGGTCTTCCTCGATGTCGAAGAGACGGTCGTTCCTCTTTTCCATCAGTTCCCGGGAAAGCCTGACCTGCTGTACCGGGATCCGGGCCGCCCGGGTTTGCAGCTCTTTCTCCACGTATTCCGCCATCTCGCCGTTCTCCCCGGTCACCTTGTTGTCGATGATGGCCCGCAGCGGGAGGTTCAGATCGTCAAGGCCGCTGATCAGGCGCTGCGATTCCTTCAGTGACAGCAGATCGGGATTGCAGACGAGAATTACGGAACATGTATCACCCTGGAGGATTTTATTCAATCCCTGATAGTTCGCTTCCAGTTTTTTCAGGCGGCGCAGCGCGTCATCGTCGTCTTCACGGTAGGAAAGGACCGTTTCCTCCGTGTCCAGGGCGCCCCTGAGACGGTGTATAGTATAGCGCTTTTCAATGATCGCCCGCCTGATCTGAATGAGCCGCTCGATCCAGGTGATCGTGACCCGGGGGAGCGCGAGGAACCGGAGCGTCAGCCCCGTGGGCGGCGTGTCGAAGACAATGAAATCAAAGGATGTTTCCTGCCGTATAATATTCTCGATGCTTGTCAGGAGCGCGTATTCCTCGATGCCGGGCGAGTACTTGAGCACGGAAAAATAGTTGTCGAGGTTCAGCGTCTGCAGGTACCGGTAGGTCCCCGAGAGAACGTCGATCTCCCGCTTGAGATAGTCCCGGGAAAGCTTCTGGAGGTCCACTTCCTGGAGAAAGAGGGTATCCGTGTATTTGCGCTTCCTGTCGTTCAGTGAGACGTTGAAGACGTCGCCCAGGTTGTGGGCGGGGTCCAGCGAGACGATGAGGACGCGGTGATCTTTCGACAGTTGCCAGGCCGCCGCCGCGGACATGGTGGATTTCCCCACGCCGCCCTTCCCGGTGAAAAAGATGATCTTCATTAATCGATACCGAGGGTGCCGCACAATTCGGCGAGCATGTCACCGCTGTCCCGTGCCCGCCGGTTCATGACCTCGAGCTCCTTCTGCATGAAAGGCAGAAGTTCCACGGCCAGGAAGGTCGGCGGTGACGGCAGACCGACGAATGAACCGAGGAGCAGGAGGGCGAATATGTTCTCCAGCTCCTCCACCTCAACGATGGTCAGGGCCACGACGTTTTCGCGGTGCAAGGCACCCATGCCGGACAGGAACCGCCACACTGATCGCAGGAACGAACGTACCATTCAAGCCGCCTCAAATCAGCACGGCCGGCTGCCCGCAATCGCGAGCGCCGGCCGCGCCGTTCTCTCATACGTGTCTTATTCTACCTTGTATGCCTTGGTCTTCACAAAGTCGTAGATGAAGATGAAGTTCATGACGAACATGATCACCAGGATGATCATGACCGTCCATCCCGGTACCGGTTTTGCCGTGATGGCATCGGGCTGGACAAAGATGATGAACCAGATCAGGGCGCAGGTGACGGTGATCCACAGCAGCCAGGCCGGGATGACCGCGGCGCTGGCGAAGCTGGATTTCATCTTTTTCGCAACGAAGGCCGCGCCGGTCATCAGGGCGATGGAGGCGATGAGCTGGTTCGCCGCGCCGAAGGATCCCCAGATGATCAGCCAGTTGCCGCTGGCGGCCAGGTAGACGCCGATGGCGGCGGGAATGGTCGAGGCGATCCAGCGGTTGGTCAGGAGATTGAAGAATGCCGGCGAGGTCTCCTTGAAAGGAGCGACCATTTCCGAGATGCAGTAACGGGCCAGCCGGTTCGTCGTATCAAGGGTCGTCATGGCGAACGAGGCGACCCACATGCCGGCGAGGACCTTGACGAACTGCGTCGGTATCACGCTCAGCCACGTGGCGTTCACCATATCAGCGTAAGACTGGACAAAGAGGTTCGCCGCCGAGAGCTTCGCACCCGCCGAAACTTTGGTGAACGCGGCCCCCCAGTTTCCGGGATTGAGGGCTTCCGTGGTGACCCCCGCGTTCATCAGTGCCGTGTACCCGAACCCGGCAATGGACACGATAACGACCGTGGACAGAAATCCCTCGGTGAACATGCTGCCGTATCCGACGAAGAGGGCGTCGGTTTCCTTATCGAGCTGCTTTGACGTGGTACCAGAGGCCACCAGTGAATGGAACCCCGAGAGAGAACCGCAGGCGATGACCAGCGGGATCGCCGGCCAGAAGGGCGTTGCCTTCCCGCCCAGGAGAACGGGTGAGAAACTTGAAAAGGCCGGGACCTCGAATCCCCTGAAGGCGAAGATGGCCGCGATGAATCCTACGACCAGTCCTGCATAGAGGAGCCAGGAGTTCAGGTAATCACGGGGCTGCAGCAGAATGTTCACGGGAATGGCCGCGGCGATGATGATGTAGAAGAAGAACACCCACATCCATGTCCCGTAGGTCGCGGGAATGGGCGTCACCGTACCGAGCCAGATGGCGCCGGCCAGCATGAGAATGCCGATAATGGTGGCCACGACGAAGTTCAGCTTGACCCGGTAGAGCAGAACGCCGAGGATGAGCGCCGCCACTATCTTCCATACATAGGCGGAGGCGATTGCCGGCGTACTGACGAACATGCGGCCCACGATGGCGGCGAAGGCGGCCACGACCAGGATCAGGAGAAAGAACACGATCCAGTAGAAGGCATAGCCCGTTCTCTTGCCCATGAGGTCCGTCGCGACGAACTGGATGGATTTTCCATCGTAGCGGACCGATGCCATGAGCGCCAGGTAGTCATGGACGGCGCCGATGAAGATATTGCCGAACCACACCCAGAGGAGGGCCGGGGCCCAGCCCCAGCACATTGCCAGCGCCGGTCCGATGATCGGCGCCGCGCCGGCGATCGACGCGAAGTGGTGGCCGAAGAGCACCTCCTTGCGGGCCGATATGTAGTCCACCCCGTCATAGAGCCGCTTTGACGGGGCTTCATTGACATCGGTGGCCATCACCACGTCACTTTCAAGCTTTTTTCCATAGGTGAAATACAGGATCAGATAGATCGCGAAACCGAGAACAATGATTAATGTCGTCATCTCTCTCCTCCTTTATATGTCTGGAGTTATTGATGAAAAAACCAACAATTCCCGCTCACACGAAGACTATATGTGCTCTCCCGGAATGGGAGAGATGTTTTGATAATACATATGTATTGAAACTGAGATTCTTTGAAAACCTGAACAATATAAGAAAGATTTTGATTATTTTTATAATGAATTCATTGGATGGTACTCGCCGGAGGACCGAAAGTCAAATTTTTTTCTCACAAAATGGTTCAGGATGGTGTGCTGATCGTCATTTCCAGTATCCGGTCGACGTTGAAGACCCGGTCCGAACAGCGCTGAAGGCAGTATGCTTCCATCGCCAGGAAGGAATGGCCCTTGTAGACGCGGGGGCCGACGGAAAGGGGCCGCACCGTCCGGCGGCTCTTTTCATCCTTCGATTTGAGGTAGACGATGTCAAGGGTGGTTCCCCGCGCGATGGCCTGCTCGATGCGGCGTATCTTCTCTTCCCGGGGCAGCAAGGTTTCCGCCTGCGCGTACTGGTAGCCCGTCAAAAAACGCACGACCTCCCAGTCCATCAGGATGTGGCGCTTCTGGACGGGCTGCTTGAGGACGATGCCCTCAAGGCTCGTGCACCGTGACAGGGCCACGTACATCTGCCCGTGGGCGAAGGTGCCCCGGCCCACGTCGATGACGGCGTGGTGGAAGGTCTTCCCCTGGCTTTTGTGGATCGTTACGGCAAAGGCGAGACGCAGCGGGAACTGGGTGAACGAGCCGACGGGTTCCGAGGCGAGCTCGCCGCCCTTCAGAAAGAAACGGTAGATCTCCCAGGTGTAGGGTTCGATCTCGACGTCCAGTCCGTTGTCGAGTTTTGCAAGAATGACATCTTCATCATCCTCGTTCGTTGAAAACCCCTTCACCCGTCCGATGGTCCCGTTGATCCAGCGCCCGTAGGTGTCGTTGTTCAGCATCATGATCTGGGCGTTCTTCTTCAGCCGCAACGTATGGGCCGTTGGCAGGTACTCCCCGCCGAAATCGCCCTGCACGAACCCGTCGAAGGACCGGGTTTTGCCGCGGAGCCTTCCCAGGTGCTCCTCGTTGACCCTGTCGGCGAGATCGTTCGTGCTGGTCAGGTGGATATAGAATTCCCGCGCCGGAGCGACGAAATCGGGATCGCAGCGGCGGTTGAGGACGGCAAGCTCCTCGTCGGTGACGGTCCGGTTCCGGATGGCGTTGAGAATGCCGATGAAGGCGTCATCGGTCTGGCGGTAGATCTTCTCCAGTTCCACAAAGGCCATGTCAAGGCCTTCCATGGCCCGCGCGCTGAAGAAATAGGGGCTTTTGTAGTGCTCGCGGAACAACTCCTTTTCGCGGCTGGTGACGACGGGCGGAAGCTGGTACATATCGCCGATGAAGATCATCTGCACGCCGCCGAAGGGGCTGCCTTCCTCGGGGCCGTTGAGCCGCAGGAAGCGTTCCACGCAATCCAGCAGGTCCGCCCGCACCATGGAGACTTCGTCGATGACGATCGTCCGGAGCTTCCGGAAGAGATTCTTCCGCCCTTCGTCGCGGGTCTTCCTGATCGACGACGGGGTCACATCGGGCTTGAAACCGAAGAAGGAGTGGATCGTCTGCCCCCGGATGTTCACGGCGGCCACGCCCGTCGGCGCGAGAAAAACGGCCCGTTTCTCCGTGGTGCCGCGGAAGTAGTCCAGAAGGGTGGACTTGCCGGTCCCCGCCCTGCCGGTGACAAGGACGGGGCGGTCGGTTTTCTCCATCAGGTCGAGGGCTTTCAGGAACTGTGGATTGAGCTCGATCGCGCACATGGCTATCCCGTAGGCCCCCTCAGTGCTGATGCAGGTCGACGCCCATTTTATCAAAGGTCGGCCTGAGCAGTTCGAGGGCGTCCCGCTGGTGGGCCTTTACAGCTTCCTGGAAACGGAACCAGTCCGTATCTTCCCTCTCCACGTCCTCTCGCCAGAGGTAGCGGTCCTTCATGAGAGAGAACGTGGACGCAAGCCCGAACCGGCGGTCCGGCAGGCCGCGGACGTCCGTCTCAAAGGCCGCCTCGAACCACTCGTCCTCGTCGAACTCTCCCAGCCACGGCGCGAGCGCCTTGTAGTTCTCCACGCGCTTTTCCCTGCCCCAGTTCTCCGAACCGGAGCGCGAGGGCCCCGTGGCGTCGAGCAGTTTCACGCGGAGCTTTCTCCACGACAGTTTCGCCCCGCGCTTCCGCCCTTTCAGGAAGGAACGGTATTTCCCGTACAGCGCTTCGCCGGCGGCCAGGAATCGCTCGTTGTTGTCCACCATGCCCTCCACGAGGCGCGTGTCCTCCCAGCGGTGTGACACCCAGTCGGGATGATGCTCGGCGTCGGCGTGGCCGATGTCGGGTTTCGGATCGATGCCGATATTGTTGAAATAGTCGAACCATCCCACAAAATTCTGATGGGCCCAGGTGTCGGTGTAGGCGTGGGTCGCCACGCCGACCCGGTGGAGCCGGACGTCTTCCGGCGCCTTCCATGCCGCGTCCATCAGGGTGTTCGCGTTCTCATTGTCGGGCGTCGTGTTGAGCCGGTGCATCTTGCCATCGCCGCGGCAGGCGCTGTCGCACAGGGGATCGCCGGGAACAAAATGGAAGATCGGGTAGATCCGCATGAGCTTGCGCTTCGGCTTCAGGATGTTCATCGTCTGCGAGATGTACACTTCATAGGGGTCACCGCCTTCGCGGTCCTCGATCGTGAAGAGCATGTCATTCTCATCGACGAATTCAGAGGCCGTGGCGATGGTCTTCGCCTCGTCCGTGGAGAACCCCGCGGCGTGGGCGATGAGCCCCGTGATGTAAAAATGAAATTCCGTGTTCATGTCATCCCCCCCTCGTTCTCAACGTGTTTCTTTTATCTCTCTCAGCACCGGCAGAATATATTCCCTGAATCGGACCGGGTCCTCGCTCATGGGGAAATGCCCCATGCCCTCGATGACCTGGAACTTCGCCCCCTCGATGTCGTTGGCGAGCATCTCGCTGATCATGGGCGGGCAGCTGAAGTCATATTCCCCCGTCAGGAGATACACGGCCGTTTTCGATGTGTCGATCCTGTCGGCCTGGTCTATGAGGTTGTGCTCCACGCTGTGGTAATTGAGGCAACCCTTCACGACTCCCGGCCCCCCCTGGCTGTAACACCAGCAGGTCTCCCGCTTCCGCTCCTCCGGCGAGGCGGGTCCCATCATGTCGTAGGCGATATGGCTGTTGAACCGGCTGTTGATCCGCGGATGGTCGAGCCATTTCTGGTTCAGGCCGGGCGTGTAATGGGCCGACTCGATGCCGATGACGGCCCGGAACTCGTCGGGGTAGTACAGGGCGAGGTCGGGCGCGAGGTGCCCGCCGATGGAGCATCCCATGTAAACAGGACGTTCCAGTTCCAGCTCATGGCTCAGGGTTACGACGAACTTCATGAGAAAGTCCTGAGTGAGCTTGTATTCCTTCTCCCACCACCGGCTGCCGTCGGGCGGAAGCGATTTCCCATGAAAGGGAATATCATAGGCGAACATCCTGAAATCCTGGGCCACTTCCCGGTCGGCGAGGAGATGCCGCCAGAGCCGTCCGTCGGAACCCGCCGTATGCTGGAGCAGCAGGGGGATGCCGCGGCCGTTTTCCTCGTAGTACACCCGGTATTCGATGCCGTCGATGGTGAGATAGACGTACCGTCCGGTCATGTCGTCGAATCGTGCCATGGTCTCCCTCCTCTCACGATGCCGCGGGGCGGCAGAGCCGCATGATCTCTATCATGCGGGAAAAGGCCCGGTAGTAGGCGCAGAACATCTCAAAATCTCCGCCGTGATCGAACCCGTGGAGCATGACCGCCGGCAGAAGGGCCTGGTAAAAAGGCCGCGGAGCGGGGTCGAGCAACTGTTCCCATTCATCGTCCGGGGCGGTGATGAAGAAGTCGAAGTTCCAGTCCTCCATCATGTCAGGGTCCGGATCGATATCGGTGACCTTTCCCTCGGTGATCGTGACCAGGCATTTGTCGCCTCCCGCGTCGAAGCGCAGGATCGCGTTCCAGTACCGGGCCACGATGGCAAACTCCCGATCGCCATTGACCATGTCCATGAATCGTTGCCTGTCGATGAGTTCCATATCCACCTCCTGCTGATACGCATGGTGTCCCGCGAGCATCCGCCGCGGGGAATCTCACTGGTTTGCACGCAATTCCGGACGTGCCTTTCTTACTTGATGAACCACCGGTGCCAGCCGGCGGCGATCTTCTTGGGGTCCTCCACGTCGATGGTCTGCACTACGTCCCGGTACATGACGTCTTTCATCTCGGCAATGACGTCGCGGCGCTTGCGAAGGGTCCGTGCAAAGGCCATCGCCTCGTCGATGAGGCTCTCCGGGGGACAGGCCGTGTGGATGAGACCGCGGGCCACGCCTTCCTCGGCGGTCATCCGTTTGCCCGTGTACTGCAGTTCCTCAAGCGTCGAGACGGGCATGGCCTTTTTGAGGACAGCGATCATCCCGGGGAGAAAGGGGACCCCCACATCGACCTCGGGAATCGAGAAAAACCCCTGGCCCGTTCGCATGAACCGGAAATCGAAACAGCAGCACAGAACGGCACCGCCGGCGAAGGCGTGTCCGTTGACGGCCGCGACGGTGGGCATAGGGAACAGCGTAATGCGCTTCATGAGGGCGTTCATGTCGGCCAGGTAGGCATAGAAGGCTTTAGTATCCCTGGCCCGGAGCACGGGGACCACCCATTCAAGGTCGATCCCGTTGCAGAATATCTTCGGGTGGGCCGATGTCGCCACGAGCACCTGGACATCATCATCGGCCTCGATACGGTCCAGGATGTCATTGAGCTTGTGCAGGAAATCCGGGTTGAAGCGATTCTCTCCGCGCGCCATGGTGAGCAGGGCGATGCCGTCGTCAATGGTGTAGGAAAAATCCGTCATGTATCCTCTCTTTCATCTGTCGTCCCGAACCTGACTGAGATCCAGTCCATTTTTCAATTGTCATGCCGGACTTGATCCGGCATCTGTATGCTGCTGGAAGTTGAGATATTCGTTGCCTTCAGGGCAACGACGCCATACCGATGTACGGCACCCCCGGGGAGATACCGGTTTCTATACCGTAAAAGCCCATCAGTTTTCAAGACATGTTAATCCGTATTCCGGCGACACAATACGTAATTTTTCTATACGCAGGGTGATCCGGGTATTTGTTCACGTAATGATTCCCCTGAACAAAAATTAAGTATCGTGTCCCCGGAATAGACTAATTTGCCTGCCGTAACAATATTTTATGCGAGAAGCCGTTTTATAATTCTTTTTCGAGGGCTGTAACTATTTTTCTTACACGGTCAATAAATAATGATGTGTACCCCCTTTGTAAGTATTTTTCTTGACATTGCATTGATTGTAACTATAATTCTCACATTGTAATCATTTTTCCGGGGGATGCCATGGCTGAAAACAGGCAGGACACATCGATACACAAACTTGCAGGGTATGCGGCACTTGTCAAGCAATATGACCTCGACGTTATCCCGAACTGGCACAAATCCTTTGTCGCGATCACTGGAACCCACCGTATTTACTCAAACGAGGGACTGATCGAAGAAGTTTACCCGTCCAAGTACTGGCCGGGGGATACCCTGGGCGGTCACCTCGAGTTTGCGCTCAAGTACGACGGTACTAATCTCGCGATACTCACCAGCCTTTTTATGAAAGCATCCGAGAAAGATCTCCTCGAATATGTCCGGTCCAAACCGACCGGTAAGTACGCCAGGCGGTTGTGGTTCCTGTACGAGTTCCTGACAGGTAAAACTCTCCCGCTGGATGACGTGAAACGCGGAAACTATATCGATCTTATCGATCCTGATAAATATTATGCGGTTACCCCAAGCCGCCAGATCCGCCGTCAGCGGATTAACGATAACTTGCCGGGCGATCGTAGATTCTGCCCGATGATTCGCCGTACTACCTTACTTCGCAACTTCGAAGCGGCCGACCTTTCCAGGCGCTGTCAGCGAGTCGTGTCTAAATACTCCCCGGAATTATTAAAACGGGCGCTCGGCTACCTCTACACCAAGGAGACGAAATCATCCTTTGAGATCGAACACATCACGCCCGGTTCGCAACGGACCGAACGCTTTGTAACGCTTCTTCATCTGGCGGAAAGCAAAGACTTCTGCAAGAAAACGAATTTGATCGAACTGCAAAATCGCATTGTTGATGCACGGTTCTCTGAATCTGATTATCGATCGAGCCAGAATTATGTCGGTGAGACGATCGCCTGGCAAAACGAAAAGATCCATTTTGTATGTCCGAAACCGGAAGACCTGAACGGCCTCATGGAAGGCCTGACAGCGGCCCACGATCGCATGGACGCAGGTAAGGTATCCGCCGTGATTCACGCCGCCGCCATCGCCTACGGATTCGTTTTTCTGCACCCGTTCGAGGACGGCAATGGCCGAATCCACCGCTTCCTGATTCACAATATACTTGCCCGGCAAGGGTTTACGCCCGAGGGAATCATGTTTCCCATATCTGCGGCAATGCTCAAAAACGTTGCCAACTATAACGATTCTCTCGAAGCGTTCTCCCGGCCACTCATGACCCTGGTGGAATACTCGCTCAACGAAGAAGGCCGCATGGCCGTACATAATGATACGGCCAGGTGGTACCGCTATATCGATATGACACCCCAGGCCGAGTCGCTCTTTGAGTTCATCGAGCAGACAATCGATACAGAACTTGCCCATGAATTGATGTTCTTGACCAACTATGATGAGACCAAAAGGGCTATCCAGGAGATCGTGGACCTGCCGGACCGTCAGATCGACCTCTTCATCCGGCTCTGCTTGCAGAACAATTGCCGGATCTCAGAAAGGAAACGTGCAAACCCCTTTGATTCCCTGTCGGATGATGAAATCCATCGCATGGAACAGGCCGTTCAGGACTCTTACGGTAGCAAAACTTCTTTATTCCGGGGACACAATACTTAATTTTTCTACACGCAGAATAATCAGGGTATTTATTCAGTTAATGATCCCCCTGGACAAAAATTAAGTATTGTGTCCCCGGAAGACATTCAGTATTGTGTCCCCGGAATACCAGCAGTACTTATGATGATCTAAAAACGTTTTCTCTCGATTGCCTGGAACGCGATGAAAGGAAAAATGATCTGTAGCGAGAAATGGAAAAGATAGACAGGGAAAAAGAATCGCTGATAGCTGAGCTGAAAGAGGCCCACCGAAAGATAGCCGAATATGAAGAGGTCCTGAGGGATCGGGATATCGAGGAGGGCTTTTACAGCGCCCTGGAGAATATCGTCCGTGCAGGCATCTATATCGTCCAGGATGGAAAATTCAGGTTCGCCAATCATTATGCTTCAAAGTTCCTCGGTTATGCCAGAGAAGACATCATTGGCCAAAATTCGATAGACTTCGTGCACCCGGATGATCGAGAGATGGTGATCGCGAATGCAAGGGAGATGCTGTCCGGGAGACGCCATTCGTCCTATGAATTCAGGTCGATTGCAGAGGATGGGAGTATCCACTGGATAGAGGAAATAGTGCGGCCCACTCAGTACGAAGGGAGGAAGGCCGTTCTCGGTAATATCATGGAGGTTACGGAGCGGGTAGAATCGAGAAAGAAACAGAAGGAGCTTGAAACGATCGAGGCCTCGATCCTCGCGGCAATACCCCACGCGGTCATTGGACTGAAGGACAGGCGGATCATCTTTGCCAACGATGGTGTCCAGTCGGTCTTTGGATGGAATGAGGAAGAACTGAGGGGGAAGAGCACGAGAATTCTCTACCGCACGGAGGAGGATTACGAAAAGATGGCCGGTCTCTATTCGAGACTGAAGCGTCAAAAAACGGTGCTGACAGAATTTCCCTGCCGGCGGAAGGACGGTACCGATATCGAATGTATGGTCAGTGCCTCGAGAATAGGTGAGAGTCTCAAGGAAAAAGATATCGTCATTACCTATGAAGATATTACCGAGCGTGAAAGAGCTAAAAACGAGCTGGAACGGTCGAGGGAACAGCTACGGAATCTTTACGCCAATCTTCAGTCAGTTCGTGAGAAAGAACGCACGAATATTGCGCGAGAGCTTCACGATGAATTGGGGCAACTGCTCACGGCACTGAATACCGATCTCATAATGATGCAGAGGAAGATACCTGATAGCGAGGTGGCGCTCGTCCAAAAGACGGATGCAATGGTGAAGCTTGTTGATATGACGATGAACACGCTGAAACGGATCTATATGGATCTCCGACCCGGGATGCTCGATCACCTGGGTCTTATAGACGCGATCAGGTGGCAACTGGAAGAGTTCAGAAAGCGTTCAGCTATAGAATGCACCATTATTACCGAGCCCGATGAGATTGATCTTGATGCCGAACTTTCAACGACGATCTTTCGTATCTTTCAGGAGACACTTACCAATATATTGCGACATGCAGAAGCGACGAAGGTCCATGTGAGGATCAGGAAGAGGAAAAAAACCATTGACCTTGTCGTTCGTGACAACGGAAAGGGAATAAGAGAAGAAGCGTTAACTAAAACCGATTCGTTCGGTTTACTGGGCATTCGGGAACGGGCGATCGCCCTGGGAGGGACAGCCGAAATATCCGGTGAAAAGGGGAAGGGCACCACGGTAAAGGTTCATATCCCTCTGAAAGAAAGGAAAGATGAATAATGAAGAAAATAGAGATACTGATCGCCGACGATCATCCCATTGTTCGAGAGGGCTTCAAGCAGGTCATCTCAGAAACCGACGACATGATAGTGGCTGACGAGGCGAGTAACGGGCAGGAGGTGATGGCCCTCGTAAATAAACGAGACTATGACCTGATACTGCTTGATATATCAATGCCCGGAAGAAGCGGTCTTGAGGTGCTGAAGGATCTCAAAAGTGAACATCAAAAGCTTCCCGTTCTCATACTCAGCATCTATCCCGAGGAGCAGTATGCGGTACGGGCCTTCCGGGCAGGGGCATCGGGATATCTGACAAAGGCGAGCGCACCGAACGAACTGATCTCTGCAATAAGAAAGATCGTTCATGGCGGGAGATACGTCAGCGAATCGCTCGCGGAAAAGCTTACCTATTATCTTGATCGGGACACCACGAAACCGCTCCACGATTCACTCTCGGATCGTGAATATCAGGTCATGCTGCTGTTAGGGTCGGGGAAGACAGTAAAAGAAATTGCCGAGATGTTGTTTCTCAGCGTAAAGACGATCAGTACCTATCGGACACATATCCTCGAAAAAATGAAGATGAAAAACAATGCGGAGATAACGTTCTATGTAGTAAAGAACAAACTGATCGAGTAGGACGAATACCTATGCAGATGTTACGTATAGTCCTATATCCTGCCACTGTGATCTCTTAGTATTATCAGGCTATCCATCTTACATAATAAAAAGACCAATGCCGATTGTGCCTAGCATGGTGGTACATTAGATTACTTTTGAAGAAAAAAGGTCTTGTGAAACTACTAAATATCGAAAGGAAAGGAAGTGTGATCATGAAGACCAGACAAAACAGAATGGGGAATGCTGAGAAAATGATACATGACGATGCCTTATGGCAGGATCCCATGTCCTATCCGGCATTCGACAGTGAGAGCCTCTTGGAGAGGGCGGCGGTTCGAAAAGATACGGAGAGCAGATCGATTGATACTGCCGTCGGCAAGATCGCTGCCTGATCGTATGCTGTAACGGAACAGATCACGATCGACCTTTATGGATAAATGCGTATGTCACTCTGGTCGGATAGAAAGGTCTATCGGATCAATGAAGGTAATAAAATAGATGAATGAGATACGAAGAGTAGCGGTTATCGGTACCGGGGTCATCGGAGCCGCGTGGGTGACGCTCTTTGCTATAAAGGGATACGACGTCGCGGCCTATTCGAGGACGAGATCAACAAGGGAAAAGGGCCTTGAGAACGTGCATTCAAACCTCGGCTTTTTTGTGAAGAAACATATGATATCCGAGGTCGAGCGAGAAAGCGCCCTTCGACGCGTAACGATAGTCGACGATCTGGAAGAGGCGGTACGGGATGCTGATTTCATTGAGGAATGCACGGGTGAGACCTATGATGTTAAAAAAAGCATCTTCAGTGAAATAGGAAAATACGCGCCGTCACATGCCATTATCGCCAGCAGTACCTCCGGTCTCAGCATGTCTGAAATTCAGCAGGTCGTAAAACAGAAAGACAAGTGTATCATCACACATCCCTGGAATCCCCCCCATTTGATACCGCTTATAGAGATCGTACCAGGCAAGGATACCTCACAAGAGACGACCGATACGGCATATTCATTCATGGAACGTCTCGGAAAGGTTCCCGTCATCGTCAGGAAAGAGGTTACAGGATTTATAGGAAACAGGCTGGCAGCCGCCCTGTGGCGTGAAGCAATTGACCTTGTCGACAGGGGTGTTGCAACGGTTGAAGATGTTGACAAGGCGATCCATGCGGGTCCCGGAATACGTTGGGCGCTGATGGGAACGCACATGACGTATCATCTCGGCGGGGGAGAAGCGGGCGGCTACTCTCATTTCATCGAGGGTATCGGTAACACGACATTCAAGACGATCTGGGAAGAGCTCGAAACGAGAAACCACATAAGTGATCCGGTAAAAGAGAAATTAAACCAAGGTGTAAAAGAAGCGATCAAGGGAAAATCCTTTCAGGATATCGTACAGTGGAGAGACGATAAGATCGTGGACATCCTTTCGATAAAAGAAGACCAATTCTGGGGTGACCCGATGAACTTTCCCGTGTATGACGTGGACAATATAACGCAGAAGAGCGGTAAAGAGGTTCAGAAGAAACCAGCCGAGGTACGAAAGATAAAAGAGCGCGTGGCATAAAAAGCTCATTTCAGTCAGCTTCCAAATTCCGGGGACACAATACTTAATTTTTCTTAATTCGGAGTGGTCTAGGAAGAAATACTGCTCCAATGATCGCGGCAATACCCCAGAACAGATAAAAATACTTGTAAGGATACAGGATCGCAAAGGCGAGGAAGTTCACTGATCCATGAAACAGGATGGCAGGAATCACACTGCCGCGTGATTTGCCCACAAATACCGCCATTGGGATGGTCCAACAAGTAAGCAAATAAATGAAAAGGATCACCGAGTGCCCGTATTGAGATGATCCGGGCATCAAGAACAGGGGCAAATGCCAAAGCGCCCAGAACACGCCTGTGGCAATGCTGCCTCCGAGCGGTCCAAAGCTCTGTTGAAACCGCGGCAGTGCAAACCCCCGCCAGCCGATCTCTTCACCAAGCCCGATGTATATCAATAAGAAGGCCATGAAACCGAGCGGCATGGATGGCGAGAACCAATCCTCAGCTATTTTGATCCCGTTGATCCAGACCGCTGCGATCCCACAAGCGAAGGCTACCAGCAAAGGCGTCAGCAGCGATGCCAGGTACCATCCCGGAGCGAACCGCCATTCCAGCGAACGCCTGAACAGCCGACATAGATCTTCCTTTCCACCAGTTATCAGAGTCACCAGGCTCGCCGCGAACAGAGACGCAGGAACTCCTATGAGGACAAGAATTCCTCCCGGTTCTCCCGGATCGTAGGAAAACGGTATGTCAAATAACCTGCTGATTCCGAACAAGAGCCACAAATAGGCGTAAGAGATCGCTAAAAATAGAATGAGCTGCGATCTCCCGGCTTTCTTGTTCATGGTTCATCGTCCTTAGCTGTGGCCCCGGGATGGGCGCGAAATGGGTGAATAATTCCCACGGGCAACAATTTAGGATTGTAGCTAGGAATGGGGAGGGCCGGAATGGTGATGCACTGAATTTCTAACCTGCCATTCGAAATTTTTCATATCTCCGTTCAAGGAGCTCTGGATTGGGCCACAGGCGTGAACTTTTCGGAAGAATGATTTCTTTCATGTGCATGCTTTGAAGCCCATGGACGAGCATGGGACCATCTTCTTCTTTTAAAATATCTTCTCTCACCTCGATTTTATAATCCGGCCTGATTCCAAGTATGAAACTGTCAAATGCCGCGTGATGCAGTTTGCACAGGGCCACTCCGTTATTTACAATCGGGTCTCCTCCTGGTTCGCCATCGGGGATTATATGTGCCGCATCGAGCAACTCGAGGTGCTTCAAACGGCAGAAAGCACACTGCTCACGATAGGCGTTAATAACACGCTCACGGAATCCGCGCTGGTGCAATCTTTGTTTGATCGATGTTGTAATGTACATTCTTCGGATGTCTGACACCTCTCCGAAAATTGCGGGGGTGTCATCCTGTGAGTGAATATATTGATTTACCGTTTTATAATCATCAACAGCGACAGTGAATGTTAAGCTGTTCGGATTATCTTCCACGATATATACAGGCCATACGGCCAGATATTTGCCGGGCACAACACTGTGGAAGTAGATAATCGGAATATTGTGGAGCATGGCATTTCTGAGTTCCACATTGTCCCGGTGATAGGGGTCAGAACCTCTATATTTGTATAAAAGGAGACCTTCCGGGGTGAACCCATCGTCATAAGGTCCCGAAGTCGTTGTCGTTATCGATAGGGGGTATTCAGGTAATATTCTCGGCTTGAAAATGCCCTTAGGAGAAACGAGAGGTATTCTTTGATTTTCGAATACAAATCCCCTGGCCAGCAGTGACCTTGGGAGCACATCGCCGTGAATATTGACCTGTTCAGAAAGCCAATGAAATGCAGTAAGGCGGACGCGACGGTCGAGGTCTTGTGTGGAATAGTGATGCATATTAAACCATAAAAAATAGTGGCGTTGTTAATTGTAAGAATAACCAGCGTTATTTCCGATAAACTTTCTTCCTGTGCCAGTTCAGGTTTTCCTGAGCCGGCCAGAAATGTTCTTTCTCCGGTGTAAAAATGTTCCTGTCCGAAAGGGTGAGGATATGGCCCGGAAGGTTTTGATCGAGCCTCACCTGTCGGGAAACAACTACCTGATAATCCTGATTAACACTGACAAACCCCTCATCAAATGACCAGTGGCAGAGGCGGCATAATGACATGCCGTTCGTCGGTTGATCATTATGGCTGATGCTCCAGGGAATGATGTGCGCGCCTTCGACAACAGTATGACCTTCGGTGGTCAGCATTCGAATGCCGCATAAGGCGCATCTATGATCGTAAAGAGTGACAATCGCCTTTCTGAATCCCTGATCGCGGACTTTCTGATTTGTTTCTGTTGATTCCAATGTTTCGGCTGATTCATGTGTTTCCAAAAGTGCTTTGCTATACTGATAGGCATCATAATTGATATGTATCTGTTCCAGGATAATCGGCTGTAGTTCCTCTGCAAAATAGGTTTTTACCAGTATCGTTCTCAAAGATGTCCGTGTATTGGTGCCTTTCATGAATTGGAACAGCTGTTCATCAAGTGTTGCCCCGGCAATCATATCTCTGAGCGACTTCATGGATTTCGACTCTCGCCGTATCTTGCTCTCGCTTCCATGTTTCGGATTAAGTTGCCAGAATCCTTCAGATTGTAAGAAAAAGAACGGTAATGCCATCGTTGTTGTGGAACCGAGCGGCATGATTCGGGACCAGTAACGGTTGAATGTATCGACCAACTCAAACGAAGGCTCGATAAAATTTTTCCCGATGATTCCCTGCTCGATAAGATCCATGACTGATAAAAGAAGAAATGGTTTGTGCGGGGCCTGGTAACAGGTAAGAGAGGACCACCGTTTTCGGTTTTTGTCTGTTCGAAGATGCTTGAATTTGTTGAGGAAGTAGCTTATATCCATTGTTTTTTATGAATATTTCGTGCTACTGAAACGGGTATTGTGAGAAAGTATGACCCACCCTCATTTCGATCAAAAATTTCGAAGGTATGTCATTTTGCCGCCCCCCGGTGTGCGGGGCTATAGTGGAAAAAATATCTATGAATGTCAAGGATAAATACACAAGCGACAAAGGGGCAAAGCGACAGAGCGTCAAAGTGAAAAACGATGGAGTTACGAAGCTGCGCTTCGCAGGATCAAGGGATTACGGATTAAAGGATTATGATATTTGAGATTGCATCGATTCCGGGCGCTCACCGCCCTTTTTTGTAAGGTATTCCCAGTTTGTCCATCCGTTTTCTGAGGGTGTTGGGATGGATACGGAGCAGGTCGGCCGCTCCGCCGGGCCCGTTTATCCTTCCACGGGTGATGTGCAGGGTCTTTTTGATGTGCAGCGCGTTCACTTCGTCGAGGGTGAGGATATCGGCCCCCTCACCCGCGGGATCGGTATTACCGTTGTAAGCCGGCGTGACAAGGGTGTCGAAGCGGAGGACGCCGTCCCTGCTCTTGATCAATGCCCGTTCGACGATGTTCTGCAGTTCCCGGACGTTGCCGGGCCAGTCGTAGGCCCTGAGCCGCTCCAGCGCCCCCGGGGCGAGCACGGGCCGGTCTCCCATCCTCAATTCCATGCCCTTCTGCTCTATAAAGTGGTGCACCAGCGCCGGGATGTCCTCCTTGCGCTGTCGCAGAGGTGGAATGATGATGGGGAACACGTTGAGGCGGAACCAGAGGTCTTCCCTGAACTGACCGGCCTTGACCATGTCTTCAAGGTTTCTGTGGGTGGCGGAGATGATCCTGATATCGAGGGGGATCGTTTTTGTTCCGCCCACGCGCTCGATCTCCTTGTTCTGGAGGACATTGAGGAGCCGTATCTGGACCTGGGGCGGCAGCTCGCCCACTTCGTCGAGAAAGATGGTCCCCTTGTCGGCCCGTTCAAAGCGTCCCCGCTTCTGGACGATGGCGCCGGTAAACGCCCCTTTCTCGTGGCCGAACAGCTCGCTGTCCATGAGACTCTCGGGAATGGCGCCGCAGTTCACCTTGATGAAGGGCCCCTTTCTCCGGGGCGATGAGTAGTGGATCGCGTTGGCGATCACCTCCTTGCCCACGCCAGTTTCTCCGTACAGAAGGAGGGGGCTGTCGAGGTGCGCCACCTGGCGCATCATCTTCATCACTTCCCTGAGGCCGAATTCGGCGCCCACGATCTCCTCGCCGGCGATCTCCCTGAGCCGGGTCTGAAGGTACTGATTGTCATCGGCGAGCATGTCCTTGAGCTTGGACACCTCCTGGTGCCGGAGCGCGTTCGCCATGGCAATGGCAAAGGGCTCGTTGAGCGTCTGCATGAGTTCGGCATGTTCGGCGGTGTATCTGTCCGTCCCCTTGGTCATCAATGCCAGGACCCCGATGCGGTTGCCCTCCAGTTCCAGGCGGATGTTTATCATCGAAACGTTGATATCGAGGCCAAGCTGCTGGAACACGTTTTTCTGCTCCGGGTTGAGGTCGGGGCGATTGATGATCTCGAATGGCGGCATTGATGCCCACCGGGCGGCCCTGAATTTCACATCCTCGGGGGGAAGGGCGACGGTCTTCCCGAACCGCCGTTCGAATTCATCTCCCACGGAGGCGATGATGTGGGCGATGTTCAGTTCGGCGTCATAGAGCACCATGGACAGGGAGGTGACGGGAATAATGTCCTTTATATAGTGAAAGCTGCTTTCGAGGGCCGCCCGGATATCGAGACTGCCGCAGATGCGGATGGTCGTCTCTTTAAAAAATTCGTTTCTGTCAATGTTCATCTGTCGACCCCCTTCATCTCGTCATATTTCTGTTACGCCATGGCGTGACCATATGACAAAATTACACCATAGTAAAACATTAATCGCATCATAATTACGCCATGGTGTGAGAACGCGCTCCCCGATTGCCATAACATAATAATATAACTCATTATATTGCATGGCATGCTTTGCGCATATATCTGTCTTCAAAACATCAGGCAGTGCCGAGAGAACAACCATGAAATGGACGGAAATTATCACTGTCCGTACCGCCGAGACGCCGGGCAAAGAGGTGATAGCCGATATTCTGAGCAATGTGCTGGCGAATACGGGACGGGAAAGGCCGGTGACCCTCAAGCTCTTTTCACACGCGACGGTGGAGAGTGACCTGAGTATCCACATCCAGTGGGAGGCTGCAGCGATGGACCGTCGCAAAAGCCCCCTCGGTCTCGAACTGGCCGGTCTGCTCGCGGATTTCGGACTGGTAAATCATTCCGTCTGGATCGAAGAAAAGATAGAACAATAAATAGGTACTGCCCGTATGGATAGTGATACAAAACACATATTTGAAACGACTGGAAAATTCCTGTTACGGCCAGGGCAATGCAGGCCAGCGTGCCGATTTAATCATTGAGGAATTGAGAAAAAGAGAGTATGAGGCAATGTAACCATTTCCAAATCACCTATAAAATTAAACAAATCCGTGGGAGGAATGTAATGCATTTCCGTAAAAAACCCGATAGCGTCGGCATATGGTTTTTTCTCTTCATACTTGCCTCTGTTTTCGTGTTGAATGCCTGCGGCAACGGGCAGCAGGCCGGGCAGGCGCCTCCTCCACCGGAAGTGGTTGTCCAGGAGCTCAAGACGGAGGCGGTGGTTTTGACCACCGAGCTGCCGGGTCGAACGTCGGCATTCCTGATCGCTGAAGTTCGGCCGCAGGTGAGCGGCATCATCAAGGAACGCCTGTTCACGGAAGGCTCCGTCGTCAAAGCGGGAGACCTCCTGTACCGGATCGATCCCGATCTCTTTCAGGCGGCCTATGAAAGCGCCAAAGCCTCTCTGGCTCGGGCCGAGGCCAATCTGCCGGCCATGCGGATACGGGCCGAACGGTACGGCGAGCTGATCTCATCGAAAGCCGTCAGCCAGCAAGATTACGACGATATCCAATCCGCCCTCAAGCAGGCGGAGGCGGAAGTGCAGTACTGGAAGGCGGCTGCGGAATCGGCACGCATCAGCCTGGAATATACCAGTGTTACCGCGCCGATATCGGGCCGTACCGGAAGGTCCAATGTGACGAAAGGTGCCCTGGTGACGATGAACCAGCCGATACCGCTGGTAACGATCCAGCAGCTTGATCCCATTTATGTCGATGTTCCGCAATCCACAGCCGAGCTGCTGCGACTGCGGCACAGCCTGGAGAAAGGATATCTCGAAAAGAACGGGGCCGACCAGAACGTGGTCAGGCTTCTGCTGGAAGACGGTACCGAGTATCCCCTGGAGGGGACGCTGCAGTTTCAGGACGTGACGGTGGACCGGTCGACGGGGACCGTTACCCTGAGGGCCGTCTTCCCCAACCCCGATAATTTCCTTCTGCCCGGCATGTTCGTCCGGGCGGTCCTCCAGGAAGGTGTGAACAAGCAGGCCATCCTGATACCCCAGCAAGCCGTGTCACGCGATCCCAAAGGTAACCCGCTCGCACTGCTCGTAAATCCCCAGGGCATGGTCGAGCAGCGACAGCTTACCATCGACCGGGCCATCGGCAACCAGTGGCTGGTGACCTCCGGCCTCGCCGTCGGTGAACACCTCATCGTCGAGGGTATTCAGAGGATACGGCCGGGGATGCCCGTGAGGGTTGCTCCACCCAGTGAAGATACAACCGCTCAAGGGACCGAGGCCGGACCCGGCGTCGCTCCGCAAACAGAGAACTGACGGAGAAGCGATATGTTGTCGAAATTTTTTCTGGCTCGTCCGGTCTTTGCCTGGGTCATCGCCATCATCATCATGGCGGCGGGAGCCCTGGCGATCTATAATCTGCCCATATCCCAGTATCCGCCCATCGCCCCGCCGTCGATCGCCATTTATTCCACCTACCCGGGGGCTTCGGCCGTAACCGTTGAAAACAGCGTGACCCAGATCATCGAGCAGAAGATGACCGGTTTCGACAATCTGCTCTACATGTCCGCCACCAGCGATTCGGCAGGAGGTTCCCGTATAGAGCTGACCTTTGAACCGGGGACCGACCCCGATCTTGCCTGGTCGCAGGTGCAGAACAAGCTCCAGCTCGCTATCTCGAGCCTGCCCGAGGTGGTCAAGAACCAGGGCGTCACGGTGAGCAAGTCCACCAGGAACTACCTGATGGTCATGGGCCTGATCTCTGAAGACGGCAGCATGGACGGCAAGGACCTGCGGGACTTCGCTAAAACGAACCTGGAAAGTGTCATCGCGCGGGTGCCCGGCGTCGGTGAGGTGGAGATCTTCGGTGCGGGTTACGCCATGCGCGTCTGGCTCGATCCCGATCGGCTGGTCAATTACCATTTGACCATAGAGGATGTGCTCGCCGCGCTCAAGGCGTACAACGTTGAGGTCTCGGCCGGGCAGTTCGGCGGCGGGCCCGCGGTGGAAGGCCAGCGCCTCAATGCCTCCATCGTCCTTCAGAGCATGCTCAAGACCCCTGAGGAGTTCGCCGACGTTCCCGTCCGCATCAATCCGGACGGCTCCGTTGTGCGGATCAGCGATGTGGGCAGGGCCGAACTGGGGACGGAATATTACGATATCGAGACCGCTTACAAAGGGAAACCCGTGGGCGGCATCGCCATCCGCCAGGCCGCGGGTGCCAACGCGCTCGATACGGCCGACGCGGTCAAGGACAAACTGGCCGAGATGAGCCGGTTCTTCCCGGAAGGCATGAAGGTCGTGTATCCCCATGACACCACCCCCTTCATCAGGGTGGCTATCAATGAAGTGGTGAAGACCCTTATCGAGGCCATCCTGCTCGTCTTCCTGGTCATGTGGCTCTTCATGGGCAGCATGCGGGCCACCCTGATCCCGACCATCGCGGTGCCCGTGGTCATCCTGGGGACCTTCGCGACGCTGGGGCTTTTCGGCTTCTCCATCAATATGCTCACCATGTTCGCCATGGTGCTGGCCATCGGCCTTCTGGTGGACGACGCCATCGTTGTGGTGGAGAACGTGGAGCGCATCATGAGCGAGGAAGGGCTTCCCCCGCGGGAGGCCACGGCCAAGTCCATGGAACAGATCACCAGCGCGCTGATCGGCATCGGGCTGGTCCTGTCGGCGGTCTTCGGCCCCATGGCCTTCTTCCCCGGCTCCACCGGTGTCATATACCGCCAGTTCTCCGTGACCATCATCTCCGCCATGCTGCTCTCGGTCCTGGTGGCCCTGATCCTCACGCCGGTCCTGTGTGCCTCGATCCTCAAGCCGGTACAGGCGGGGCATGAGCCGGCGGAGGAAGCGATCTTTTTCCTCCGGCCCTTTTTCCTGTGGTTCGATAGAATGTTCTTCGGCCTCAGAGATCGGTATGTAAAACTGGTCGGCCATTCTCTTTCCAGGTCGATCCGTTACCTGGTCATTTTCGTGGTGATCGTGGCGGCCATGGGGGTCCTCTACCTCCGCATGCCCACGGCCTACCTTCCCGATGAGGACCAGGGGATCCTGCTCGCCCAGGTGCTGATGCCGACGGGCGCCACGCTTGAACAGACCAATGCGGTCACCAAGCAGATCGAGCAGTATTTCGATGAAAATGAAAAGGAAGCGGTGGCGACCACCATGACCATCTCAGGCATCGGTTTTTCCGGACGGGCACAGAACAACGGCATGGTGTTCATCAAGCTGAAGGACTGGGACCTCCGTGACCGGGATGACCTGAGGGCCAAGGCCGTCGCGGCGCGGGCATCCAGGGCCCTTGCCGGTATCCGCAATGCGCTGGTGTTCTGTTTCCCGCCGCCGCCCGTCGTGGAACTCGGTATTGCCAAGGGATTTGACTTCGAGCTCCTGGACCGGAGCGGTGTCGGACACCGGGCGCTGATGGACGCGCAGTACCAGTTGCTGGGCATAGCAGCCCAGGACCCGCGGCTGACCTCCGTGCGGCCCAACAGCATGGAGGATGTTCCCGAATACCACGTGGATGTGGACTGGGAAAAGGCAGGCGCCCTGGGAATTCCGATCACCTCCATCCACCGGACGATATCGGCCTCCTTCGGCAGCGCCTATACCAATGACTTCATCCAGGGCGGCCGTGTCAAGCGGGTCTATGTCCAGGCCGACGCCCCTTACCGCATGCTGCCGCGGGACCTGGAGAAGATATATGTTCGCAACGCGGCGGGCATGATGGTGCCCTTCTCCTCGTTCGCCTCGGGCCGCTGGGTCTCCGGCCCTCCCCGGCTGGCGCGTTTCAACGGGTTCCCTTCCATCAACATCTGGGGTGAGCCGGCGCCGGGGAAAAGCTCGGGAGAGGCCATGCAGGCCATGGAAGAGGCCGTTGAGAAACTGCCGAGAGGCATCGGTTTCGACTGGACCGGGCTCTCCTTCCAGGAGCGCATGTCGAGCTCCCAGGCGCCGATCCTGTACGCGTTCTCTGTCTTCGTGATCTTTCTCTGCCTGGCGGCGCTCTACGAGAGCTGGACCGTTCCCATCTCGATCCTGATGGTCCTTCCCCTCGGGGTCATCGGCGGCATCATCGCTTCGAGCACGCGGGGACTGTCCAATGACGTCTATTTCCAGATCGGGCTGCTCACGACCCTCGGGCTGACCACCAAGAACGCCATCCTGATCGTCCAGTTCGCCAAAAGAGGGCTGGAGCAGGGCATGGGGCTCATGGAGGCGACCCTTGAAGGCGCGAGACTCCGTTTTCGTCCCATTATCATGACCTCCCTCGCCTTCGGTTTCGGGGTCCTGCCCCTTGCCCTGACCACCGGGGCCGGGGCTGGGGCACAGAACGCCATCGGCACGGGCGTGCTGGGAGGAATGGTGACGGCTACCGTGCTGGTGGTCATTTTCTCTCCCCTGTTCTATGTGCTGATCGAAAAGTTCTTCGGCAGGGGCAGAAAGCGCAAAGCAATCATCCCGGATGATGCGAACCCATCAGAGGATCGATGATATGAAGAGAACTCTGTTTTTTCTCCCGGTCATACTGATCGCCCTTGTGTGCGGGTGCACGCTGGCCCCGGAATACACGAGACCCGATTCCCCTGTCCCCGCCGACTGGCCGACCGGCCCCGCCTACGAAGACGCCCGGGCCGCGACCGATGTCCCGGCCGTCCAGGAGCTGCCGTGGCGGGAATTCATCACCGACACCCGGCTGCAGAAGGTCATCGAGATGGCCATGGAGGGCAACCGCGATCTGCGGCTCGCCGCCCTGAACGTGGAGAAGGTCCGCGCCCTGTATCGCATTCAGCGGGCCGAACTGTTCCCCGCGGTGAACGCGGCCGGGACCAGGTGGCGCGAGCGGGTGCCCGCCGATCTCTCAAGCTCCGGAAGGTCCATGATAGCTGAAGAGGACAGCGTCACCCTGGGGATCACTTCCTGGGAAATAGATTTCTTCGGGCGCATCCGCAGTCTGGAGGACAAGGCGCTTGAGGAATACCTTGCCACGGAACAGGCGCACCGCAGCGCGCGTCTCTCGCTGGTATCGGCGGTCGCCGGGACCTATCTGACCCTTGCGGCGGACCGGGAGAATCTCAAGCTTGCCATGAGCACCCTCGAAGCCCAGCGGGGCGCCTACGCGCTGATCCAGCGGCGCTACGAGGTCGGGCTCGTGACCGAGCTTGACCTGCGTCGTGCCCAGACACAGGTGGATGCGGCTCGGGGTGATGTCGCGCGCTACACGCAGATGACGGCGCAGGACCGGAATGCCCTGGACCTGCTCGCCGGCTCTGCCGTGCCGGAAGATCTTCTGCCGCCGGACCTGAGCAGCGTTAAACCCCTGAAAGATTTTTCGCCGGGCCTGTCCTCGGAGGTGCTTCTGAACCGGCCCGATATCATGGCGGCGGAGCATCGGCTCAAGGGGGCCTATGCCTTTATCGGTGCGGCTCGCGCCGCCTTTTTACCCCGCGTTTTTCTGACCACATCAGTGGGAACCGCAAGTAACGAACTCTCCGGTCTCTTCGGGGCCGGTTCCGCCACCTGGAATTTTGTTCCCCAGATCACGATGCCGATCTTCGATACACGCGTATGGGCGGCTCTGCGGGTCAGCAAGGCCGAACGGGAGATCGTCCTGGCCGAATATGAAAAGGCGATCCAGACGGCCTTCCGGGAAGTGGCGGACACCCTTGCCGCGCGCGGCAGCGTGGATCAGCAGTTATCGGCGCAGCGCTCTCTCGTGAACGCCATTGCCGAAACATATCGCCTCTCTCACATGCGGTATACCAAGGGGATCGACAGTTACCTGAGCGTCCTCGACGCGCAGCGCTCGCTGTACGGCGCGACGCAGGGGCTGATATCCCTCAACCTGGCGAAGCTCGTCAGCCAGGTGAAGCTCTACACCGTGATGGGCGGCGGAGGCGCGTAACCGGCCGGGACCGCTTCAGGGAAAAGATATAAGACCTGATAGCCCACCATTTGTGGTTCAGTTCAACAGCATGCGGATGAAGCATCCTCCTCCGCCGCCACCGTTTCCTCCCCCATCACCTGTGTCATCGCCGCCGTTACCCTCGGGCGGGTCGGCGGGGCCGCCCAGGATGGTGATGATGCCGTTCGCCTCTCCGTCGCTGTCGCCGGTGCCGCCGTCGGTGACCTCGAAGACCACCATGTCATCGGTGATGTTCGTGTCCGCCAGGAGGTGGAAGCCGTCGTCATCGACGAAGTAGAAGACCGCGTCATCGGGGAGCGTGCCCGGATAGGTGAGGAAGACGGTGATGCTGTCTCCGTCAGCCAGGTCCTCCACGGTGAAAAAGATGAGTCCCTGGGGGAAAGGAGTGTCTGCCGGTTTTCCTGCTGCATTCAAGCTTGCATCAGTGTCCGGCAGGGGTGTTTCATTATTCAGTGTCGCACCCTCCGGTGTGGAGACAGCGATCGTTATCTGCCCCGTTCCGGTCGATGACGAGGCCGTCGATGTCAGCGACGCGTTCAGCCAGGGAGTGTCTTCCAGGACGGCGAAGACCCCGAGCTGCGTTGTCGTGACGGAGATGGTCCGGTTCGTTTCATTGACCGTGCGTCCCGTGTCGATCTTCTGCCACCGGCCGTCATTCGGTTTATCCGGTGAAAGCTGGTAGATGTCCAGACGCGAGGCAGTTTTCCCCTCGTAATACCGCAGGGTGACCGTCGCCGGCGTGCCGTCGGTGAACATGAGTGCATCGGGATGTATAAAAAACCCGTCGCTTGCCGGGGTGTAGATCCAGATCCAGCCGGCCAGGAGGTATTCCGTCTGCTCGTCGATTTTGAAGGTCGTTGACGCGGCCAAGGCCCCCGCGGGAACAGTGATGCTGATGTCGGGGATACCGCTGGTGTTGCCGGGCAGTGTCAGTGACAGGGTGCCGCCGGTGGCGTCGATATCCGTCTGAGCGGGGTCTCCCACCAGGTTGGTGTAGTTGGTCGCCATCCCGGTGATGTTCCCGTCGATACCGGTCAACTGGCTGTCGAGGACCTGTATCTTCTGGTCGACCTTATCGACATCGGAGGTGGTCTTGTCACCGTCGATGGCGGTGAAGTGACTGCGGATGCCGGTTGTCATGCCGCCTTCATGCTTTTCGCAGTTGCTGATGACCTCGTCTATCAGGGCTTTAACGTCATCGTATTCGGCAAAGCCTTTTCGGACCGCCGTGAGGATGAACTTGAGTTCCGTGTAGTAGGCCTCGATCTCGATCCAGTTCGTGTATGGGCCGCCGCCCAGGAGGTCCAGGGCCGCATTGAGGTGCTCTATCTTTTTCTCATCCTGGGGGTCCTTGTTCTCTTCGTTCTGGAGGTCGTCCACCAGTCTCTGGCGAGCCGCGTCCTTGTCGCCCCCGTTGCTCCGTATGTAATCGTTGACGGTGTCGATGATGGCTCCCATGTTCCAGGCCTTCAGGTTGTTCTCCTTTTCCAGGCGCATGACATGGGTCTTTTCATGGACGAGCGTGGCGGCCAGTTCCATCTGGCTGCCGCTTTTGACGAGGTCGTCGTTGAGCCGGATAGCGCCTGTCACATTGCCCCCGGAGCCCTGGTAGGCCGTGGTGGTGCCCTTGGGGGTGTACGACGGGTCCGTGTCCATGTGTATCTGCTTCAGCCCCGAGGTGGAACCGTCGGCACGGGTGATATCGCTGTCGAGCATTTGTCGGAGATTGTCGGCATGCGCGATAAAACCGACATTGGCGATCAGATCGATAGCAGCTGAGATAGTGGCCCGCTGCTCTGTATTGAAGTTCCGGCGCTCTGATGCGACGGCTGCGGTGGAGAATGCCATGGCGAGGATCATGATCAGGGTAACCACGAAAAACTTTTTTGTGGAAGTTGGGTTCATGATATTTCCCTCCTTTAAAATCCCTCCCGGCCTCCCTTTGCCAAAGGGAGGAGAAAACGCCGATAAATCGGCGAACTACATTTCTTCCGAAGTCATCATTCGCTGCTTGTAGTTGCCTGATTTATCAGGCGATTTTCAGAAAGCAGCCCGGCGACACAGCGCAAAATGCAGGGAACCTGAATGTCTGTTTTTGCTTCCCTCTTGCGTATATAAATCCCGCCCAACCTCCCTTTGACAAAGGGAGGAGAAAATAAGGTTAAATCCCTCCCCGCCTCCCTTTACGAAAGGGAGGAGGAAATAAGGTTAAATCCCTCCCGGCCTCCCTTTACGAAAGGGAGGGGTAAAACAAAAGGAAGGGGAAAAACGAAAAAGAGGGGAAGAACGAAAGGAGGACGAGGCCCGTTGGCAGATGTGTTCCCCCTTTGAAAAAGGGGGTCAGGGGGATTTTATGAACAGTGTCGATCGGGAACGGAGAATATCGCCGTGTGTCCGGAATAGTGAAAAAACTATACGCCCGGTCCCGGTGCCTGTCAAGATGTTCCATCTCTGCCGGAGGACTTCCAACATGCCATAAATACTTGCACTTCCCGGCGCCCTTTGCTACACTCTCTCCGTTTCCGACAACAACCCACGTCGGGCTTTTGCCGCCAAGGAGGTTCTCTGTGGCTGCAGTGTCTCTTTTCATTCCCTGTACGGTCGATCTCTTCATGCCGGACATCGGCGTGTGCACCCATCGTCTGCTGAGACGCCTCGGTGTCAGGACCATCTATCACGAGGAACAGACCTGTTGCGGCCAGCCCGCCATCCGCGCGGGCTTTACCCGGGAAGCAAAGCGGGCGGCGAAGCATTTCATCGAGACCTTCGAGAACGATGAGGCCATCGTCAGTCCCTCCGGTTCCTGTATCTACACGGTCAGGTATTACTATCCGGACCTGTTTCGCGACGAACCCGGCTGGCTGCGGAGGGCCGAGGCCCTGTCCCCCCGGGTGTACGAGCTCTCCCAGTACATGGTGGACGTTCTCGGGGTCGATGCGGTGGGCGCGCGCTTTTCCGGGAAAGTGACCTATCACGAATCCTGCCATGTTCTCCGCGGCCTGGGGGTGTCGGAGCAGCCGAAAAAGCTTATCGGTTCCGTTCAGGGTGCCGAGTTCGTGCCGCTCAATAACGCCGACCGCTGCTGCGGTTTCGGCGGCGAGTTTGCCAATGCCTATCCCGATATTTCAGAGGAACTGGTGAAGGACAAGGTGCAGAACTACCTGAACAGCGGCGCCGACCTCCTGGTGCTCTGCGAACCGGGGTGCCTCCTGAACATCAACGGCTACCTGAGCAGGAACCATCCGGGGAAACGGGCGATGCACATAGCCGAATTTCTCGCGGGGGGAGCGGGCTGAGCCATGGAGATCAAGACCCATCATTTCAAAAAGGTGGTCAAGAAGGAGATCGCCGACGTCAGTTCCCGCACCTTTCTCTCCTTCCTTCCTCCCCTCTTCGCGGCGCTCAGGCAGGCGGCCCTTTCCAGTTTTCCCGATCCCGAGGGTGCCCAGCAGTACGCCGCGGCCATACGGGCCGAGGTGGTGGCCCGTCTTCCCGAGCTGCTCGAGGAGTTCGAGCGTAATGCCACCGCCCACGGTGCGAAGGTCATCTGGGCCCGGACCGCCGGGGAGGCCAACGACTTTATCCTGAAACTGGCGCGGGACCGGGGGGTCACCTACGTGACGAAGGGAAAATCAATGGTGAGCGAGGAGCTCGGCATCAACGACGTCCTTAGCGAACAGGGGATCGAACCCTATGAGACCGACCTGGGCGAGTTCATCGCCCAGCAGCTCAACCGGCCGCCCTTTCATATTGTGGGCCCGGCCGTGAACATCTCTCTCGAAGAGATCTGTGACCTTTTCATGGAAAAGGCGGGCATGCAGGAACCCACGACGGACCCCGTCGAACTGGGGTACGCGGCGCGGCTGTTCCTGCGGGACAAGTTCCACCACCTGAAGATGGGCATCGCCGGTGTCAATATAGCCGTTGCCGAAACGGGCTCGGTCATGAATGTCGAGAACGAGGGGAATATCCGCCTGACGAAGTCATCGCCGGAAATACAGGTATCCATCATGAGCCTGGAAAAGGTGGTGCCCACGATGCTCGACGCCATGCACATCATGCGGGTCCTCTGCCGGAACTGCACGGGCCAGAACATGTCGGCCTATGTTTCCATCGATACGGGTCCGAAGAAGAAGGATGAGATCGACGGTCCCGAGGAACTCTACATTGTCATCGTGGACAACGGCCGCTCGAACTTCTATTTTGACGAAAAGGCGCGCGAAGCGCTTCGCTGCATCCGCTGCGGCGCCTGTCTGAACAACTGCCCCGTCTACACGTCCATCGGAGGGTATCCCTATGGCTGGGCCTACTCAGGCCCCATGGGTCAGGTCTTGAACCCGCTGCTTCTGGGTCTGGACCGGACCCGGGATCTGTACAATGCCTGCACCTTCTGCGGCGCCTGCCGGGCGGTCTGCCCGGGCGGCGTCGATCATCCTTCGCTCTTTCTCTATTACCGGTCGAAGGACGTTGAGGGAGACCCGGCGTTCAAGGGCGTCAGGCCGGGCAGGTGGGAGCAGGCCATGTACGCGGTCGCCACGTTCCTGATGGCCCACCCGCCGCTCTGGCGGCTGGCATCGCGGCTCGGCCGTCCCTTCCTGAACCGAAGCGCCCGCGGCGGGGTCATCTCGGAGCTGTGGGGGCAGTTTGACGGGTGGTTCAGGAACCGGGACCTGCCGGCCATGCCGGCCAGGACCTTCCACCAGCGCTGGAAGGAACTGAGAAAGCAGTCCTCCGGCACGACGGGAACAACGGACGGATGAGGGGTCGAGCATGCCGATGGAATCACGGGACATCATCCTGGGAAAATTGAAACAGGCCCGGAGAAAGTCTGTTGAAAAACGGATCGAACTGCCGCCGCTCCGCGAGCTGTCCCTCGACCGGGATCAGATGCTCGCCCGCTTTTCGGAACAGCTCTGGATGCAGACGGGAGTGATGCACCGGGTGGCCGGCGGTGCCGCGGCACGGGAACAGCTGACCGCTGTCGCCCGCGAAGAGAACCTCACGAAGGTGATAGCCGCCACCGATGACGTGCTGCGCCCCCTGGAGCTTGTTTCCTGGGGGAAGGAAGCGGGTGTCGAGGTGCGGGTGGCCGCGGATTTCGCGGACCGCGACGCCTTCAAGGATTACGTGTTCACCGAAGCCCAGGCGGGGATCACCGGCGCCGATTTCGCCATCGCCGAAACGGGAACCCTGGGCCTCGTTCATGATAAAGACCAGCCCCGCCTCGTGTCACTGGCGCCGATCCTCCATATCGCCCTGGTTCCTGTGGACCGTTTCGTCCGTGTTTACGAGGAGGCCGTTGAACGGGTGTATGGCGACTCGGGGAAGATGCCGAGCCAGTTTTCCTTCATCACCGGCCCCAGCATGACCGCCGACATCCAGGCCACGCCCTTCAGGGGTATGCACGGGCCGCGGCGTCTGATCGTTATCGTCATCGGCTGAAAAAAGTCAGGGGGTCATTCAATGAAGACCGTGTCGGTTCCGTCCCGCCTCTGGTACGAGAACGAGGAAAAGGTCCTGTCCTTTCCGGACCGGTGGGAAGTGGATACCCTCACCTCACCCGGCCTTGACGCGCCGGGCCTGAGCGCTGAGGAGATCCGAAGGAGGATCGAGGAACCCATCGAAGGTCCCTCCCTGGAAGAGCTGGCCCGGGGGAAGAAGGAGGCCGTCATCGTCTTTGATGATATGACACGGCCGACGCCCATGAAGGACATCGCCCCCGCCGTCGTCGACATCCTCCACCGGGCGGGGCTGAAGCACGAGCAGATCCGGTTCATCTGGGCACTGGGCGCCCACGGCACGTACGACATGATAAGCGCCCGGAAGAAACTGGGCGATGCCATCGTCGAGAACTACGCCATCTATAATCACGACGCCTTTCAGAACACCGTCTCCGTGGGCCGGACGCCCACTGGTGTGGAGCTCTGGTTCAACCGGGAATTTGTGAACTGCGATCTGCGGATCGGTATCGGGAGCGTCACGGCCCATGTGCACGTGGGCTTCAGCGGCGGGGCCAAGATCATCCTGCCCGGTGTCGCCGGCATCGAAACGATCAATCAGTTTCACAACCAGATGTTCCGTGACGCCGCGAGGACCGGCCTCGGCAAGTTCGACAACAATATCATGCGCGCCGAATGTGACGCGGCGGGAGACCTGGCGGGGCTCCACTTCAAGGTGGACGGCCTCATCAACCGGCGCGGCGAGATCACCCACCTCTACGCCGGACCCTTCCGGGCCACCCACGCGGCGGGGGCGGAGGTGGCAAAGGAACATTACGGCATCCCCCACGCCACGGGGTACGACATCGCCGTGTGCAACGCCTACGGCAGGGTCAGTGAATCGGCGATCGCCCTCGTCTTCACGCTGGCGGTCCTGAAGCCGGACACGACCGGGACGGGTGTTCTGATCTGTGATTGTCCGGAAGGACAGGTCCCTCACTATGTCATGCGTTCATGGGGTACGGGATACGGCGGGCGGCATTACGCTCCCCGGGCTCCGGGGTTTGTCTCCCTGCTGATGAAAAAACTGATCGTCCTCAATCCACAGCCGGACCGGACCATGCTGGACCTGGCCTGTTATGCCGACGATGCCGTCGTCGTCAAGACCTGGCAGGAGGCCCTTGATATTCTCGAAGCGGATCATCCCGGAACGGCCCGGGCCTGCGTCATTCCCGACGGGACCGTGCAGTACATGAAACAGCCGGAGTAGCGGCCCCGGCCCCTCTCAGTGTGATACCAGTTCCCTGCCCAGGGTGAAGGCCCGTACGTTGATGTCGAGCTTGTCGGCGGACAGGCTGGTGAGCATGACCGCCTTGAAGTCCTCCATGTCGAGGGGCAGGGGGCTCATGCCCGCCAGGGCGCCGAGCATGATCACGTTTCCCAGGATCGGATGCCCCAGCTTGAGCGCCTCGTCGGTGGCGTCGATGAACCAGGCGCGTGCCGACAGTTCCTCGGCCTTTTTCTTCGTCTGCTCAAGGGGGGGATATTCCAGGTCCCCGGCGATGACGCCCACGGAATGGACCGGCCGGGTATTGCTCACGATCATGATATCGGGATTTCCATAATCGGCCAGGACCCGGACCGCCTCCGTCGGCTCCAGGGCGACGACGACATCGGCCTTCCCCTTGGGGATCTGGGGGCTCCAGCTGCCCTGCCGGGAAACCCGCAGGTGGCTCATAACGGAGCCGCCCCGCTGGGATGCCCCGAAGGTCTCGCCGATGGTGACGGCGTATCCCTTGCGGACCAGCATGTTTGCCAGTATCCGCGAGGCCAGGACGTTGCCCTGTCCACCCACGCCGGTGATGATGACATTATAAGGGTCTTTCGGCAGCGCGTTTCCTGTCATGATATCCCGGCCTCCTTTCTCTGTATGGCGCCGGCGGGGCAGATATCGGCGCAGACTCCGCAGCCGATGCAGATGACCTCATCGAGCTTCGTGACCTGCCGCTCGGTGTCCCAGACCAGGCCGGGACAGCGGAATATGCGGGTGCACAGCCGGTTGCATCCGCAGTTCTCGCCTATGCAGATCTCTTCGTTGATGCTCATCTCGTACTTCTTGCCTGCCTTCTTTTCCGGGCTGAGCGTGCATATCTGGCGGAGGATGAGGACCTTGAGACCTTCTTCGTCCTCCATGAGCTCGTTCAGGACCTTCCGGGTTTCCTCAAGGTCGAAGGGGTCCCGGACCTCCACCCGGGCGCCCATGGAGCGGCAGACATCGGCGATGTCGATACTGGGAACCGTATCGCCCAGGGCGTTGACGTCAAGGCCCGGGTGCGGCTGAAATCCGGTCATTGCCGTGCCGCTGTTGTCGAGGATCACCAGGGTGAAGTCCGCCTTGTGATGCCGCGCGTTGATCAAGGCCGGGATGGCAGTGTGAAAGAAGGTTGAATCGCCGCAGACCGCCACGATGGGCTGGTCGAAGTGGAACTGGCCCAGTTTCCCGAAACCGCTGGCGATGCCGCTTCCCGATCCCATGGCGTGGACGGTCTTCACCACGGAAAACCCCGTGGGGAGCATGGCCATGGCGTAACAGCCGATGTCGCCGCAGACGAACCCCTTCCGGCCGTCCAGTTCCAGGGCGTTGTGAATGCTCCAGAAGGACGCGCGGTGGGGGCAGCCGGGGCAGAAGGTCAGCTCCCGGTGGGGCGCCTCTCCTGTAAAGGGGATGTTCTGGGCCGCCTGTGTGTACTCGTCGGGGCGTGCCTTGTATTCGATATTGAGGATCTTGCACAGGGCGCCGATGACGAAGTCCGGGTTGAGCTCGCCCACCATGGGCAGCGTGCCGTCGTTCTTTCCGTAGAATTTCTTGATGCCGATCTCCGCGGCCCGCTCGGCGGCGATGACCTTGATGTTCTCCTCCATGAAGGGGATCACTTCCTCGACGATGAAGATGGTATCCGTCAGGGAGAGATAGCGGGTCAGCAGGTTCACCGGCAGCGGCCAGGTGGTCCCCAGCTTGAGGATGCCGACCCGGTCCTTCAGGCCGAGCAGGTGGACGGCTTCCTTGCTGTAGAGGGTACAGGCGCTGCTCGTGATGATCAGGACCTCCGGTTTCTCGGGGCCCGTGTAGGTATTGAAGGGACTGTTCTCGAACATCTCCCGGGCCTTGCGGATCTTTCCCTGTTGCAGCTCATGCTTGTATCCGACAGGGGCGCTGATAAGCACGCCTTCCTGGGGGTCGAGAACGAACCCTTCGTGCCTGAACCGGGCCGTGGCCTCGCGGGGCGGCAGCGGGCCGTAGGTGACCATGCCGCTGGCATGGGAGAGCCGGGTGACGCTGCGCAGGACGACGAGCATCCGCAGTTCCTCGGAGAGCTCGAAGGCCCACTTGACCATGTCCTTTACTTCCTGAAAGTCGCCGGGCTCAAGAAGGGGAAGCTCCATCATCCGGGCGAAGTAGCGCGATTCGCCTTCGTTGATGCTCGACAGGGCCCCCGGGTCCTCGCAGGGGACCAGCACCATGCCGCCCCGGGTGCCGGAGCCGGCAAGGTGCAGGAGGAAGTCCGATGCCACGTTGACCCCGTTCTGCTTCATCGCGGTGAGGGACCTGAGCTCGGCGAATGACCCCGCCGCGGCGACCTCCATGGCCACTTTCTCGTTCACGGACCATTCCACGTACATGTTGGCTTTATCGGCGACCCGGGCGAGGGACTCGATGATCTCTGACGAGGGCGTGCCGGGATAGCCGGCGGCGACCCTGACGCCCGCTTCGAGAGCACCTCGGGCGATGGCCTCGTTTCCCATGAGCAGGTGTTGCGTTCCTTCCTTTCCGTCAAACAGCTCCGACATGATTGCCCCCTTCCCTCAGGCGATGCAGTCCGACACGGTCGCCGGGTCCACCCGCAGATAGGAGCGGGTGCCCTCTGCGCCGTTTATCATGCCCTCTTCCCGGGCCTTTGCGAAGGCCCGTTTTTTCTTGTTTCCCGCGGCCCATTGAAGATGTTCGAGGTTTTCTCCGGGCATATCCTCGAGAACGAGGAACCCCTCAGCGACGGCCTCGTCGACGATCTTCTGCCCCCGCTCGGTCCGCACGATGAGGGTGTTCATGTCGGTCCGCCCCTCGAGGACGCCCACTGATATGTCGGCGAACTCCGAGGTCATGTCGATGCAGTAGGAGCAGGTGTCGGGGACGAGCTCACGGATCTCGTCGAGGCCGATCTCGATCTTTTCTTCCGCCGTGTAGATCTCCATGACCTCTGCCGGCGGCGGCGGGATATCGACCTTGATTACCCGCGATATGTCCACCCGCGCGGCGATGAAGGGCTCGAAGGCGCGGTAATAAACCGACCAGGTACAGAAGAGCCCCAGTGTCAGCGCGATGGGGTCGCTGAAATCGGGTTCCGCCGTCGGGTTCATGCGCATCTGGGCGACGGCCAGGACCTGGCAGGGGGTTCCCACCACGCCGATGTGCTTGTATCCCTGCCGGACGGCCTGGTTGAGGGCCGAAAGCGTGGGTGCCGACGTGTATTTCGAGGTGGAACACCGGGACACATCGGCGGGGTCCGTGATAATGCGCGGCACCGGCAGTATGCCTTCCTTGTCGGTCAGAACGGCGGCATCGAAGTACCCCTTGCGAAGAGCGAAGCCGATGAGCGCCGAGACGGTCCCGCCCGCCTGAAAATCGCCGGCATCGGCCTTCGGGCCGGCCTTGGCCGTATGGATGGACCGGTACCGTCCCAGAGGAGCACCGCTGTAGGGAGCCTGAAAGAAAAATTCCGAGAGCCTGTCCAGATCAACCTCGATCTTGGGACAGAAGGCATAGCAGCGTCCTTCCTCCTTCGTGCAGGGAAAGAGCATGGCAGTCCTTCCCTTGTAGGACCTGAAGTAGGGACACAGCTCGATGCAGGCCCCGCATCCGATACAAAGGTTTTTGTTGATAACGTCTTCAATCAGTTCGTTGGGTCCGAAAAGACTCATGATTCTCCTCCCCGGGAAAGGTATCTATGAGGAAATATGGTATGTTCGCCCCTATCCGACGGTTCCGAACCGGCCGTTTTTGGTGACGCGGAACCGTCATCAGGAGACAGCGAACAATCTATACCATAAGGATGGCTCTTATGTACATAATATTGTAACCGGCGGGAAATAATCGGGAATTATCCTTCCTTTGCTGCCGCCTCCCGGGAAAAATGTTCTATCCGCGAGAGAATGGTTTTCTTTCGCCGGCGGGCTGTGCTATGAAACCCGGTGAAGCCAGATCAGAAAAAGGAGGTCGAACCATGTTCTACGAAGAGAAGTGCACGCTCTGCGGCGAATGTCTCATGAAGTGCGAGTACCTGGCCTATCCGGAGGAAAAGGCGAAGGCGGAGTTCAAGAAGCTGATAGATGGCGAACCGACACCGGTCACGGCGGAATGCATCACCTGTGTCGCCTGCAACATGTACTGTCCCGAGGGCGCCAATCCCTTTGACCTCATCAATCAGCGGCAGGAAGAAACAGGGACGTTCAATGTGAAGGAACAGTCCCTGGCCATGATGAGCATGGCTGATCAGCTTCCCTCGCAGGTCATCGAGGGAGACCCGGAAAAACCGGCGATCAATCTCTGTTCCGTAGGGGGTTTCCTGCCCGGGGTCATCGAGGGAAAGCTTTTCGACGGGCTGACGCTCATTCAGGGAGGTGATTATTTCTGCTACGTCGGGTGGGTTCATGTGGGGAAACCGGGCATGCTCAGCGACAACGCGCAAAAGTTCGTCAATAACCTGGCTGCCACCGGCGCGAAGGAGATTATCTGCTACCACGACGACTGTTACGTGGTCCTGGCCAACAAGGTGAAGGAACTCGGCATCAACGTTCCCTTCAAGGTGACCCACCTGTTCGAGTACCTGCGCGATTACGTGAAGGAGCACGCCGGCGAGGTAAAGCCCCTGAACATGAAGATCGCCTACCAGCAGCCCTGCGCGTCGCGGTATACCTTTGAAAAGGACGCGATACTGGATGAGCTGTTCGAACTGATCGGGGTCACCCGGGTGGAACGGAAATACGACCGCGTGGGCGCGCTTTGCTGCGGCGGTGCCCAGGGGGCCATGGCCGACGTCAGCAAGGACGAGATCAGGGAATGGCGGATGAAGAACATCGACGACGCCAGGGAAGCGGGCGCCGAGGCGATGATATTCCTCTGTCCCATGTGCGCCATGGCGATGCGGAACCCCTGCCACGCGAACGGCCTCGAACCATACATGATCAGCAACCTGGTACGGCTCGCCCTGGGCGAGGAGCTGACACAGGGAGGAGCGGGGAAGGTGTTTTAAGGGCGACAAAGCGACAAAGCGACAAAGTGACAAAGCGACAAAGTGACAAAGCGACAAAGTGGGGTTGGGGGGATTTTATTGAAGGTCCTCTCTCGAGTAGGTGCAGTTACTGAAAAGGGCCGAGGGGGAGAGGGTTCTGGGGGAATGAAATGACGAAGCAATCTTATGGTTCGAAGGACCAGCCGTGAGATTGCCACGAATGCCTTCGGCATTCTCGCAATGACATAAAACCATTATAAATCTCCCCTACCCCTCGACCCCTCGACCCCTATGAAGTCTTTGACCCCTTGAACCTTTGACCCCTTGAAACCTCGAAACCTTGACCACTGATAAGAAAAAAAGGGCCGGAGCCCTGAAGGGCCCCGACCCTTTTTCTATGTGTACGCTCAAACAGCGGTTTTCTATTTCTTGACTTCCTCGAAGTCGGCGTCGACCACGTCGTCATCGGACGACCCGGACCCGCCGCCGGCATCTCCCGCAGCCTGCTGCGCCTCAGGGCCGCCCTGCTGCGTCGATGCCTTGGCATACATGGCCTCAGCCAGCTTATGCGAGGCCTGGGTCAGTTCTTCCTGAGCGGAGACGATGGCATCCTTGTCGTTGCCTTCCATAGCCTTCTTCAGCTTGGTGATGACCTCTTCGATGCGTGTCTTTTCCGACGCGTCGATCTGGTCGCCCATCTCCTTCAGGTTCTTTTCGACACTGTAGATCAGCGTGTCGGCCTGGTTCCGCGCCTCGACCAGTTCCCGTTTCTTCTTGTCCTCGGCGGAGTGGATCTCGGCGTCCTTGACCAGTTTTTCGATCTCCGATTCCGACAGGCCGCTCGAAGCGGTGATCTTGATGCTCTGTTCCTTGCCGGTACCGAGGTCCTTGGCGGAGACGTGAACGATACCGTTCGCGTCGATGTCAAAGGTGACCTCGATCTGCGGGAGGCCGCGCGGTGCCGGGGGGATCCCGGTCAACTCGAACCTGCCCAGCGTCCGGTTATCGGCCGCCATTTCGCGCTCGCCCTGGAGAACATGGATGCTCACCGCTGGCTGGTTGTCCGCCGCCGTCGAGAATATCTGGCTCTTGCGCGTGGGGATGGTGGTGTTCTTTTCGATAAGCTTGGTCAAGACACCCCCCAGCGTCTCGATGCCCAGGGAAAGGGGCGTTACGTCGAGAAGCAGCACGTCTTTCACGTCACCGGCAAGAACGCCCGCCTGGATAGCGGCACCCACGGCCACCACCTCGTCGGGGTTCACACCCTTGTTCGGCTCCCTGCCGAATATTTCCTTTACTTTCTGCTGTACCCGGGGAACACGGGTCATACCGCCCACGAGGATCACCTCGTTGATATCGGACGGGGAGAGCCCGGCGTCCTTCATGGCCGTTTTACAGGGTCGCTCGACCTTCTCGATAAGGTCTTCCACAAGCATTTCGAACTTGGCCCGGGTTATTTTCATGTTCAGGTGCTTCGGCCCGGAGGCGTCGGCGGTCACAAAGGGAAGATTGATGTCCGTTTCCATCGATCCGGACAGTTCCATCTTCGCCTTTTCGGCGGCTTCCTTGATCCGCTGCAGGGCCATCTTGTCGCTCCTCAGGTCGATGCCCTGGTCCTTCTTGAACTCATCGCAGATATAGTCGATCAGCCGCTGGTCGAAGTCTTCACCACCGAGATGGGTATCGCCGTTGGTGGCCTTTACTTCAAAAACACCGTCGCCCAGTTCGAGGATCGAGATGTCGAAGGTCCCGCCGCCAAGATCGAAGACGGCGATCTTCTCGTCCTTCTTTTTATCGAGACCGTAGGCAAGGGCTGCCGCCGTCGGTTCGTTGATGATACGCAGGACGTTCATGCCCGCTATCTTGCCGGCGTCCTTCGTGGCCTGCCGCTGCGAGTCGTTGAAGTAGGCGGGAACGGTGATGACCACGTCGTTTATCTTTTCCCCGAGATAGTCCTCGGCGGTCTGCTTCATCTTGGTAAGCACCATGGAAGATATCTCGGTGGGGCTGTAATTCTTGTCGCGCACCGTCACCTGGGCGTCCCCGTTCGAAGCCTCGGTGATCTTGTACGGTGATATGGTCACGTCGTACTGGACTTCCTTCGAATTGTATTTCCTTCCGATGAGCCGCTTGATGGCGTATACGGTATTTTCCGAGTTGGTGACGGCCTGCCGTTTCGCGATCTGGCCGACAAGACGTTCGTTCTTATCGGTGAAGGCGACAACCGACGGTGTCGTTCTGCTTCCCTCCTGGTTCGTTATGACGACCGGATCTCCTCCTTCCATGACGGCAACGCAGGAGTTGGTCGTTCCCAGGTCGATTCCAATTATTTTCCCCATTGTTATAAATCCTCCTTACTGTACTGTCTGCTCATAATAGCTGTCTTCATATATAATAATCATGATATTTCATTTTGCCACGGACACCTTGGTCGGCCTCAGCAGCCTTCCGTTGAGGAGATACCCCGTTTCGAATTCCTCGACGACCTGGTTTGCGTCGTGTTCGCTGCTTTCGACCTGCATGACCGCTTCGTGGATCGAGGGATCAAAATCCGCGCCGACGGCTTCGATCTTTTCAACGCCGTGCTTTTCAAGTGTGCCGTGCAACTGTTCGTCGATGAGTTTCAGCCCCGCCTTGAATGCTTCGAAATCACCCGAGTTCGACGCGTGCTCCAGGGCGCGTTCGAGGCTGTCGACGATCGGCAGCAGGTCCCTGATCAATTGTTCGTTGGCGTAGTTCATCAGGTCGGCACGGTCTCTGGCCACCCGTTTTTTATAGTTTTCCAGTTCCGCCGACAGTCGAACGTATTTGTCGTAATTTTCGGCGGCTTCCTTTCGTGCCGTTTCCAGTTCGGATTCCTCTTCCTGCCGGGAGATCGCTTCCTGTTCCTCTTCCGTATGGGGTTTCTCGCTTTCGGAAACCACCCGTATTTTCTGCCTGTCGCTTCCCGTCATCTTCTTTCCTTTTTTCTTCATATTCCGATACTGCCTCTCACTGCTGAAAGTACCGGGACCGGATCGGTTTATGCCTCGGGTCTCCTGAACAGCCGGTAGTCGACGAGCTCGCAGATGACGTGTCCCACCGTGATATGTACCTCCTGAACGCGGGGCACGCTGTTGGATGATACGGTCAGATTGAAATCAGCGATCGCTGCCATCTTTCCACCGTCCCGACCGGTGAGTGCCACTGTGATGATGCCTCTCTTTTTTGCCTCCTCGAAAGCCTTGACCACGTTCGGAGAGGAACCGCTGGTGCTGATGCCCCAGGCAATATCTCCCTCGTGTCCCAACGCCCGGACCTGCTTTGAAAAGACCTCCGAGTAATCGTAATCATTGGCGATGCTTGTCATGACCGACGTGTTCGTCGTCAGGGCTATCGCCGGGAGCGGCGGCCGTTCTATCTGAAACCTGTTCACGAATTCCGCCGCGATATGCTGGGCGTCGGCGGCACTGCCGCCGTTTCCGAAGAGGAGTATTTTTCTGCCGTTCTTCAGGGTCTCCGTTATCACATCTACGATCTTCACGATCTTCCCGAGATTTTCATTGACGAAAACCTCTTTCAGATTACAGCTTTCTTTGAAGATCCGTATGATAATGTCTTCGATATATTCCATATTTTGCCCGTCTGGTCTGTGTCGGGGTTAATATATTTATCGCCCCCCCCGATGTCAAGGAATGCGGGCATAATTAATGGATACAATTCCGGCAGGTTCGATTGACGGGTTTACAGGGGAGGTTCACCGCGGTCCTCAGGAATGAAAGCCTCTGCGGTAGCGGTCCCGCAATTCGGCTATCTTGCCCTTGTTCCAGCCGGAAACCTTGGAATAATACCCTGAGATGCGGGCGATGCCTTCAACGGTTTCGGCGCCGCAGCCGGGGCAGCGGTCCGCCAGCCCCCGTGCCGTTCTTCCGCAGGTGGAGCAGGTGGTGAATTCCGGGGAGACGACGATCTGGCGGTTCGTCGTTTCCCGGAACGCCCGGGCGACCAGTTCGGCGATGCTCCCCGCATCCGCCCCTTTTTCATCGAGCCAGAGATAGGTGGCGGTGTTTCCCTCTATGAAGGGGTGGAACATGCCTTCCAGGGCGACGCGGTCGAAGGGTGCCAGGGGCGCCGAGACACTGCAGCAGGTTGAATTGGTGTAGTACAGTTCCCCCCGGGCGATGTTTCCGCGGATAAAATGCCCCGACCGGGGTGAATAGTGTTTCAGGTCCAGCCGCGCGAAACGATAGGCCGTTGTTTCCGCCGGAGACTGGTTCAGGATGACCCGGAGACCCTTCCGCCGGGAAGCGCCACCGGCGATCTCCTGCAAGGCCTTGATGATCCTGAACCCCAGCCGGCGGGCTTCTTCCGAATCATGCAGATGTCCGCCGCAATGAATGGCGACCAGTTCGTCGAGTCCCACCATCCCCAGGAGACAGACGGCGCTGCCGTTTTGAAAATAGGGCTCGTCGCTGTATGAGCCGGTGAGCAGCGACAGCGGACCGGCCTCGCCCTGGGCAAGAAGGCGGTCGATGAAGGCCTTCTTTTCCATGTGGGCCCAGAGCGCCATGTCGGCCGTTTCCATGAGCAGGTCGAAGAGCCGGTCATCGGAGCCCTCCGCCCGGTAGCCGAGCCGGGGAAGGTTGATGGACACGTTCTGCAGGGCCGCGTGCCGCATGTTCCACGGGGCGCTCCCCCCTTCACCGTCCTGCTCGTCGGAAACGCGGAAGGTCCCGCACTCTGAAAGGGAGAGACAGCCGCCCCGGTCGAGGATGAAGTGGGTGTTTCCCTTCTCGGCGGCGACGGCGCATATCTTTCTGAGAAATTCCTCACTGCCGGCGGTCCGGAAGAACGCCTCCGTTATGTGCACGAAAGGACGGGGAAAGACGAAGGGCTGCCCCGCCGCGTCACCTTCCCTGAACACATCGAAGATCGCTTCGGCGAACCGCTGGGATTCCTGTTCATAGTCCCCGTATGTTTTTCCCGTGTACTGTCCCCCGGGGCCGATGGCCGGAAGGGACGCGAACCGGTCGGGAACCTCCCAGAAGAGGTGAATGTCCGTGAAGATCGTCTGCCCGCCCCTGCCGACGGCCTGCTGGGCGAACTCGTAGAGAAGCATCTGCGCGATCTGGCGGACCCGGTCGTCGCTCAGGCCGGCCAGGTAGGGGGCGAAGTGGATGTTGACGCCGTCCCAGCCGATGGCGCCGGAGAAATTGCCTTGCAGGGCCGCGGCGAAACGCACCATGTGCGCCAACAGGGTTTCCGCGCGCATGGCCGGTGTCGCCACGGTAATGGAGTGGGGCAGGTTCAGGCCGAACTTCTTGATGCGTTCGAGGGACTGGCATGAACAGTATGGACGGTCGATGTACCCGAGATTATGGATATGGATATCCCCCCGGGCATGAGCGTAGGAAACGTCGTCGGAAAATACGTTCAGGAGGGCGTATTCCTTTTTTATTCCCTCGGCCAGGGTCAGGTTCGTTCCCTCGG
This sequence comes from Deltaproteobacteria bacterium, assembly GCA_016933965.1. Taxonomy (NCBI): domain Bacteria; kingdom Pseudomonadati; phylum Myxococcota; class Myxococcia; species Deltaproteobacteria bacterium. The sequence continues at coordinate 62,949 of JAFGTS010000003.1, forward strand.
GACTGTGGGGGATGTTCGCGTTCTCCTTGTTGCTGTAAAAAATGAGCTGCTCCACGTCATAGAGCGGGAAGCCGAGGCGGGCGTGCATGCGCGATTCACCGTCGAGGCCGCGTTCGATCAGCTTCGCGTCCACCAGTTCCCGGATCAGGGATGCCGTGAGGACCTCTATCCCCGACGTGGCTATCTGGCGCTCGACCTCGCGGCTGATGTCCTCGGCCGTTTCGCGCTCCACGTTCGTTTCCCGGATCAGGGCGTCGACGATGCGCTGCCGGTTCCAGCCCGTAATGTCTTCCTGGGAACTTCGGACAAACAGTGTCAGGTCCGTTGTTTCGGTTCCGCCCATGATCTCATGTGCCTCCTCCGCTCTTCTCGTGGAACAGCGGTTCCCGGCGGTGATGGTCCAGCCGGGCGATCAGATATTGGTTTTGATGGTATCTCCGATCGATCCAAGGGACGTCTCGGCGGCGGCGGTCAGTTCCCCGTCGTAGGCGTGGTTGAGGGAGAAAACCCGGAAATGGACGATCCGGGCCGGGATGAACCGGTAGATCTCCTGCAGCGGCTCCAGTGATATCCTGTTGGTTGAGGGATTGAAGATCGTGATCCTCCGATCCTGCTCGACCATTGGATTGACGGGCCGCGGGTCCTGCGTCGCCAGGTCGACCTTGAAGCGGATGCCCCGCAGCCGCGGCGGCAGCTTCTGCCGGATCTGTCTTTCATAATCACCGGCTTCGGCGAAACGGGCTCCCTTCTGTATCTGGTCGATGGAAAGTTCGGCGGCGAAGGACATCTTCCACTTCACCTGCCGCTGGTAAAGTTTTTCCCATTCCTGCGCCAGCTTCCTTTTCCGCCGGTCCTTGAGACGTTTCCATCCCTCTACCTCCCGGTAGAGCTTCCATTCGTCCAGATCGAGGTAAGCATCCAGGTCCTTCAGGGGGTTTCCCTGGATCATCAGCTCCATTGTTTCCCGGAATATCTCCTGGAGATGGAGATCGATGGCGCGCGTGGTGCGGTGGTAATAGACATTGGCATACAGGTTAAGGCGGGCGTTGAGGAACCGCGAGAGAACGGACGTTCCCGCCTGGTGAAGGGTGAGCCCCTCACGGGTGAAGAAGCTGTAGAAGCAGAGCCGCTGGATATCGACGATGTCCATGGAGAAACCCGTGACATAGGCGTCACGCTGCACGTAATCGATGTTGTCCACCGTGTAGATGCCGGAGAAGAGCTGCCGGAGGAAATGAAGCCATTTGGGTTGTCCGGTCCGCTCCCGCGCGGCGGGTTTTCTGATCAGGAACGCGACCTGCTCCGGGGACAGTGATTCCCCCGGGTCGAAGGGCCCCGCCGGGCTCCGGCGGATCCGCGAGATGATCCGTCCCAGCTTGCGCCTGATGATCTCCTGGCCCATGTCCTCGTGGGTGATGCCGTAACGGTCCAGGAAATTATCGTCGAAGAAGTGACCGTAGGGGCCGTGCCCCACGTCGTGAAGCAGCCCCGCCACCCTCAGCAGCTCCTCCACGCAGTTGATCGAGGGAACATCGGGGAATATTTCCTTGAGGCTGGGGTACAGGTGCCGCCCGAACTCCCCCGCCATGTGCATCGTTCCCAGGGAGTGCTGGAACCGGGTATGCTCAGCCGCCGGATACACCCACCGCGCGCTCTGAAGCTGGTAAATTCGTCTCAGGCGCTGCACCCAGGAGGTGTCGATGAGGTCTTTTTCGGTCTTTTCCGCTGATTCACCGGGAAGGGGCACCGTGAAGAGAAGGTACTGGTAGATGGGATCGGCGATCAGCGCCTTTCCCTCATATTCTCTCGCGCTTTCGGTCTGTTGGGGGTTCATGGTGTTTTGATTACAAAACTTTGCCGTAAATAGCAATTGCAATATGGGGTCTCCCCGAGGCCCCCTTCAATGCCGGTGAATGTGCACCTCAGGCGTTACCGGGGAGCGCCGGGCGGTCGGGCCTCTTAGAATATCTTTCCGGGATTCAGGATGTTCAGGGGATCGAAGATGTGTTTGATCTCCCGCTGAAGACGAATGCTCTCAGGCGAGAGCTCCAGGGAGAGGTACCGCCGTTTCCCCCGGCCGATGCCGTGCTCTCCCGAGATGGTTCCGTTCATGGCGAGGACTTTTTTCAGCAGTGCCTCGATGCACCGGTCCACCGGTTCCCTGGCAGTGCCGTTTATGATCAGGTGGATGTTCCCGTCACCGGCGTGACCGAAGGAATAGACATCGACCCCGTGGGCACCTTCAAAGGCCGGGAGCGAATCGGCGAACTCGGCGATCCGCCCGATGGGGACCACGATGTCCTCGGGTATGGAGACGGGTGCCGATTCTTCTATCCTGAGGGATACGGCCCGCCGGATCTCCCACATCCGCGTCCGTTTCAGCGAATCGGGGGCCATGATGACGTTCAGGGCGCCCCGGTCGAGGCAGATGTGGCCGATCGCTTCGATCTCCGCCGTGACCGCTTCCGGCATGCCATCCGTTTCGATGAGGAGAAAAGCCTGTGCCTCACGGGCCTCTGCGAAGGGAAGCATGTCCCCCACCAGTTGCAGGCAGTGCCGGTCCAGGAACTCGATGGCGCTCGGGACGTGTCCCTTGCTCATGACCGCCGAAACGGCGTCCATGGCGGTGGTCAGCGCCGGGAAAAAGGCCACCAGGGTGGAGACGGCGGGTGGATAGGGGATCAGTCTCAGGATCAGCTTCGTGATTATCCCCAGGGTCCCCTCCGAGCCGACGAGCAGGTGGAGCAGGTCGTAGCCGACCACGCCCTTGCGCGTCCGGACGCCGGCGGTGATGATCTTCCCTGTGGGGAGAACGGCCTCGATCCCTAGGACGTATTCGCGAGTTGTGCCGTACTTGACGCAGGCGGGACCACCCGCGTTGGTGGCCGCGTTGCCGCCGATGGAACAGGTATCGTAGCTGGCGGGGTCGGGCGGATAGAAAAGCCCCCGGGCCCGAACGGTTTCCTTCAGGTCCAGGGTGAGAACTCCCGGTTCGACGATGGCGATCATGTTGCGTTCCTCAATATCGAGGATCCTGTTCATCCGTGCCAGTGAGAGGACCACCCCGCCGTGAACGGGCACGGAGCCCCCGGCAAGGCCTGTTCCCAGCCCCCGGGGCGTGACGGGAAACCGGTACTGGTTGGCAAGTTCCAAAAGAGCCGCCGCCTGGCCGGCTGATGTGATTTCAACGCAGAGTTCCGGAAGATGCATGATATCACTGGCATCCTTACCGAGGTCGGCGAGTTTTTCCGGGTCCCTGATGACCCGCGCCGGTGCGACGGCATCGGTGATATGACGGATGATCTCTTCGCTGAGCGGCGTGTATTCGGTCATGGTGCGCTCTTTTTTCACGGGATCAGGTCCCGACGTGTTCGAACCCGGGGATCCTGAACCGGTTCTCGAAATAGAGGAGAAGCCGGCTTGCCAGGGTTGTCATTACCAGGTAGATGGCGCCCACAATAAGGAATATTTCAGTGAATTTAAAGGTTTCCGAGGCGATGGTATGACCCATGCCGGTCAACTCGATGCAGGTGATCATATAGGCAAGAGATGAGTACTTGATAAGGTAGATGATCTCGTTCCCGCATCCCGGCAGGGCTCGGCGGATGGCCTGGGGGAGAATGATGGAAAAGATCATCTGTGTTTTTGAAAACCCCAGGGCCTGTGCCGCATGAAGCTGGCCCCGCTTGATGGAAAGGAGCGCGCCGCGGATATACTCCGAGTGATAAGCGGCACTGCAAAGTGAAAATCCCATGACGGCCGCCGTGTAAGGCGTCAGGTAGATGCCCAGGTGGGGGAGGCCGAAATACCAGATGAAAAGCTGGACGACCAGGGGGAAGCCCCTGAAAATGGCCACGTAGACGTCGGCGAGCCTGCGTATCACGGTATCGCCGAAGACCCGCAGCACGCCGACGAATATACCGATGATCAGGCCAAAAACGGCGGAGGGAATGATCAGTTCAATACTGATGATAAGGCCCCGGAACAGGATGGGCAGTACCCGGTGCTCGATGAAGAAGAGTTCTTCCATGAAGGTATCAACTTCCGTAGAGTTCTATGATCTTTGAACAGAATTCCTTGGTCCGCTCGCATTCCGCCTGTGAGAATATCTTTTCCGATGTCCCCGCCTCGAGGATGACCCCGTTTTCGAGAAAGACGATCTCATCCGCCATTTCCCTGGCGAACCCGATCTGGTGGGTCGACATGACCATGGTCATGCCGTTGGCCCGCAGGTCACGGATCACGGCCAGGACCTCCCATATGAGCTCCGGGTCCAGGGCGGAGGTCGGTTCGTCGAGGAGCATGACGGCCGGGTCCATGGCCAGCGCCCGGGCGATCGACACCCGCTGTTTCTGGCCTCCCGAGAGCTGGGCGGGGTATTTTTTGATATGGTCCTTGAGGCCGACCCGCTCCAGTTCATACATGGCCTTGTCCTGCGACTCCCGTCTGGTCATCTTCCTCACTTTCAGGAGCCCCACTTCGACATTCCCCAATGCCGTGAGATGGTCGAACAGGTTGAACTCCTGAAAGATCATTCCCACTTTCTGCCGGTATTCGTAGAGCTCGCGCTTCCGGGAGAGGACGATCTCCCTGCCGTTCAGCCAGACACGGCCCCTGTCGGGGGTGACAAGGAAATTGATGCACTGGAGCATGGTGCTCTTACCGCCTCCCGAAGGGCCGATGAGGACCTTCAGTTCGCCCTCGTTGACCGACAGGGACGCCTCCTTCAGGACGGTCTTCCTTCCGTACCGCTTGGTAAGATTTTCAACCCGTAAAACCGGTTCTTTCTGCGTCTGTGTCATGGTGAAACGTTACCTTTTACCTGGTGGAATACCCGGGGATCCGAACTTTTTCTTCGAGGATCCTGAGGCCCTTGGTGCCGGCGTAGGTGAGCGTGAGAAAAATGATTCCCGCCGTAAAATACAGGGGCAGATGCTCGTAGGTCCTCGACGCGACGAAATGAGCGCGCGCCATGATCTCCATGACGCCCAGGGCGTAGGCGACGGCGGAGTCCTTCAGGACGATCGAGTATTCGTTGGACCATCCCGGGATCGAAAGGCGAAGCGCCTGGGGCAGGATGATGTGCATGATCGATCTTCTGTCGCTCATGCCGATCGCCCGGGCCGCCTTGAGCTGTCCCACCGGGAGGGAAAGGATCGCACCCCGTAATATCTGGGACTGGTACGCGGCGCTGATGAGGCCCAGTACCATGACGGCCACGGTGAAGGCCGACAGGTTGATGTTGAGGAGCGGGAAGAGACCGAAGTAAAAGAGAAAGAGGAGGACAAGAAGGGGCACGCCGCGAAAGAACCATATGTAGAGGCCGATCACCGGCCTGATCCGATCCGAGCCGTACACCTGCCCGACGGCCAGAAAGATCCCGAGGATCAGGCCCAGCAGCATGGCTCCCCCCACCAGGCCCACGGTCACCGCCGATCCCTTGAGAATATAAGGGAGCGCATCGTATATGGCGATCAGGCTTTCCGTCATCAGTCATTGCCCGCGTTTCCGCGGAGCGTCGTCTCCTAAAATATTGAAGGCATTAGGAGCCCCTCCTAATGCCTTCAGGATAATGGTCCACTGTTACTCTGCTGCAAACCGCATCACGGTTTATATTGTTCCTTCAGTTCCTCCCAGTAGGGGGAAGCCATAAGCTTCTTGAGACCCTCGTTGATCATGTTGAGGAGCTCCACGTCCTCCTTCCGGATGGCGTATCCAAATTCTTCCTCTTCCATACCAAAGGTCCCCGCGATCTTGACGGGTTCCTTTCTCATGGCGTCTTTTGCCGGGGCGTCATCCATGGCGGCGGCGACAATACGGCCGTTCACCACGTCCATGACGGCGAGGGGCGCTGAATCATAATGGACAAGAGAAAAATCGCGTCCTTCCTTCTGGATCAGGTTTTCTTCGATCCACTTCGCTTCCGTCGTCCCGCGCTGCACGCCGACCTTATTTCCATTTGAAAGGAGCTCGTCGATCGTCAGTGACGACCCCTCGGGGACGACCAGGACCTGTGCGATCGTCCAGTAGGGAATGGAGAAGTTGACCTGTTTTTTCCGCTCATCGTTGATGCTCATTCCCGAGGCGATCAGGTCTATCTTCTTGGCTTTCAGGCTCGGAATGATGCCCGCCCAGTCCATGGGCTGATGCTTTACCTTGAACCCCATTTCCTTGGCGATCCAGTCAACGGACTTTACGTCAAAGCCATCGGGGTTTCCGTTCTTGTCCACGTAGGCAAAAGGCGGAAAGTTCGCATCGATACCGTTGATATACACCTTTTCCTCGGCAAATGACGAAGCCGGGCCCAACACAAGACACGCCGCCGCGATACACAAAACGGCCCCCCAGAGTAATTTCCTGCCCATAGAAGTACCTCCTTTTCGCTGTGTCCGGCCGGGCGTTCAGTGTCGTCCCGTACCGAAATGTCAGCGATGGAGCATAGTGGAAATATACTGGTATGTCAAGGGTAAACACATACTTCCGAAGGTCCTGAAATAAGGGTGTTGCGGCCGGTGACGCCCGGATCGGGGAGAGGGGCTTGCGGGGGTGATTATTTCTTGACATCTATGTCAACGTACACTATGTGTTGAAACGGCTACCGATACCAACTGTGACGGCGGCGGAAGGTATTCTTCCGCAACGCTCGGCCTTTCGCGTTGCGCGCTTCTCATCGGAAGCACCACCCCGCCGTTCGTTGTCCGATCACGGGGTTTTTTTCAACGATACAACATGCAGCAACGAAAGGAGAGATGTTTTTATGGATTTCAGGGGAATTTTTCAACTGAACAAGGAAGACGACATCGGGATCGCGACCTTTAACCTGGTCAAGGATTCGATGAACACCTGGACGGAAGAGATGCTTTTGAGTTTTCAGGAATGTGTCGATCACCTGGCAACGGACGACACGCTCAAGGGTGTCATTTTCATTTCAGGAAAACCGAACACCTTTCTTGCGGGGGCCAACCTGAACGTGATCGCGGACTTCACCGGGCCGGAAGAGGTGAAGGCCGCGCTCGACGCGCTGCACGCGCCCTTCAACAAACTGGGTACGCTTCCCTTCCCCACCATGGTGGCTATCAACGGGCACTGCCTCGGCGGCGGACTGGAGTTCTCCCTTGCCTGTACGGCCCGCATCGCCAAGGAGTCTCCCACGACCCTCATCGGTCTTCCCGAATGCAACGTGGGCATCTTCCCGGCCGGTGGGGGGACCCAGCGGCTTCCCCGTTTGATCGGGTATTCCGCCATAGAGCTGATCCTGAAGGGCTCCATGCTGCCGGCGGCCAGGGCGCTGGAAAAGGGGATCATCGACCGCCTGGTGCCGGCCGACGGCGACCTTCTTGCCGAAGCAAAGGCGTTCATGAAGGAGATCATTGCCGGAACGGCCGACCTGAAACGGGTGGAGCAGGATTTTTCCCAGATCGACGATATCATGGAAATGGCCCGCCAGGGCGTGTTGAAAGCGACCCGCGGCCGTGAGATCCCCGGCCCCATGCTGGCCATGAAATCGATCCAGGAAGGGGTGAAGATGCCCATCGAAAAGGGGCTGGAAAATGAAAAGACCATCTTTGTTGAAGCGGCCCTGTCGAAAGAGGCAAAGGGAAGCATCAACACCTTCTTCATCAAGACCATGACGGACAAGCCAAAGTCCATGATGACCAGGGGGTTTGAGCCCAAGCCGTTGAAAAAGGTCGCCGTTCTGGGATTCGGCACCATGGGACGGGGGATCGTCATCGACATTTTACGGCGCACGCAACTGCCTGTGATAGTGAAGGACATTCCCGAAGCCCTTGAACCGGGGAAGGAATTCATCAGGAAGATCTTCACCGGGATGGCCGAAAAGAAACGTCTCAAGGTTCCCGTTGACGACCTGATGAGCCGTATCACCGTTACCTCGGAGTATTCCGAGGATTTCAAGGATGTGGACCTTGTCGTGGAGGCCGTGTTCGAGGACCTTTCCGTGAAGGAGCAGGTCTATAAGGAACTCTGTGGCGTTGTGCCCGCCGATTGCGTTATCGCCAGCAACACCTCGTCGATACCGATCACGACCATGTCGCAATACGTAACGGATCCGGAGCGGTTCGGCGGCATCCATTTCTTCTCGCCTGTGTGGAAGATGCAGCTCGTCGAGGTCATCCGGGGAGAAAAAACCGCCCAGGATACTGTCGATAATCTTCTGAACTTCTCGGCCCTGATAAAGAAACGGCCGATCGTCTGCAACGACAATCCCGGATTCGTCGTCAACGCGCTCCTGTTCCCCTATCTGGTCAATGCGCTGGAATATGTGGAAAAAGGGAATTCCATCGAAGCGGTGGATGGTGCCATGGTGCGCTTCGGAATGCCCGTCGGCCCCCTGCGGCTGGTCGACGAAGTGGGTATCGATGTGCCCTACAAGGCGCTCAAGGGAATGGGCGTCCAGCAGAAGACTCTCGAAAATGTGGTCAATGACGGCCGTCTCGGTCTCAAGAAATCGGGGAAGGGCTTCTTCCTCAAGGACGGCAGCGTCGATCCCGATGTCCTGCCCCTCATCGCTTTACGAGAGCCGCAGGCGATGACCGAGGAGGAGATACAGACGGGCATGCTCACGGCCATGGTCCAGGTGGGCAAGGACCTTCTCGAACGGAAGGTCGTCGCCGACCCGCGGATGATCGACGTGGGAATGATCTGGGGAACGGGATTCCCCCCCGAAAAGGGCGGACCTTTGAAGTGGTCGGACCTGACGGGGTTGAGTAAGAAGTTGTTCGGCAAGAACTTCTATTGATGGCGACTTCGTAAAAAGTCCATATGCTGCGTTGCGCTTCATCCTTCGTCACTGCGACGTACGAAAAAGTACGACTCATTCCTCAGGATTCGCGCGCCTTGCCTCTGGAGCTTTTTACGAAGCCGATCCCGTTTTCGCAGGCTTTGCGGTCTTGACTTGCGACGGCGCCGGGTGCGGACTATCCGGCGCCGTTCTTTATTTTTTTGTTGCAGAAAAGGGGTCGAGGGGTCAGCGGTGGGCACCTTTATCCATGCTCCGGCCGCTGTACCCTTACCGTGTATTAATATAAGGCATGCATTCGCCGAGGTACAGCCCCAGGAGGTAGGGCTTCTGGGATAAAAAGGCCATTGCCTGGTTTCGTACCTCCAGTTCGGCGAAGCCGACGCTGTAGCGCCGGGTCACGTAATCAAAAGTAATGCTGCGCGCGAAATAGAGGGGTTTCAAGGCGTTGATGATATCCGCCTTCGCGGAGTCCTTTGCCCCGTCGAACAGGTACATCAGGCTGTAGACGATCTGGGACCAGAGCATGATATCGATATCGTAGTAGTCCATTTCGATCATGTCATGAAATCTTCGAAAGCCGTACGGGCTCAGATACCATTTGACCAGGTCCTTGTAAGTTTCGTATTCATTCCTGCATTTGTGTTTCAGGTCCACGATATCTATGGAGAGCGCCTGGGCTTCCTTCATTTTCTGCAGACCGAAGAGTTCCACCGTCTTGACATCCATCTGCCAGTCCGTCTTCTGTCCCTTTGTGAGCCAGGCATTCAGCCACACGGACCGGTGCGCGAGGAGTATCGTGAAAAGGGTATGGACGACCTCTTCGAACATGGTTCCCAGCTTCGGGGAGCTGGCGTTGTGGACCTTGTTCCCCAATCCGGTCTGGCAGACGCGGAAACCGCCGAAGAAGGCGTTGAGGGACATGAATATGTCGATGCCGTAATGGCGGATGCGATCGTCCCACTCCTGTTCCAGCCAGAAGGAGCAGAGTCCCGGGGAAAATGAGAACTCGCCGCCGATGGGCTGGCGGACGTCGTAGCCCGCCAGGGCGAATACCAGGGGATAGCAGAGATGGTTCGTGATCGTTCCGTCGAACTGGTGCCGTGAATAAAGGGGGGTAACGTAGTCGTATCCTTCGAGAATGGGACCACCGAGGTACTTTATCCAGATCGGCCTGATCGAACGGAGGTCGGCGTCGACGACGATGGTCGCCTTGGATTGCACGTCGCGGCAGAAGTGAAAGAGATTCCAGAAATTATTTCCCTTTCCCCGCACCCCTTCGGGTGTTGAAATATATTTCCTGTCGATCCCTTCGGGTATCTCCGCGGCGAGGAAGGCTTCCCTTGTTCCGTCGGGGCTGTTGTTGTCGCAATTGACGATGACGCTCCGCATATCGGGATAGTAGGTCTTCAGCCCCTCACCGGCCGTTTGCGTGACGTGGCGGATCGTTTTCGCTTCGCTGTACGATGGGATACCGACGACAATGTCGTATCGTTCTTCCATGGGTCCCTCCCCGATGTGTGACATGACCTGTTATCAACGGTAAGTCCACACAACGTAACGATATTTTACAAAAACTGTCAACTGTTTTGTCGCTGCCGTCCGGCGGGGAGGACGATCCTGGGCACGAAAGAAAAAAAAGCGCCTTTGTGAAAAAGGCGCTTTTACCTGTTATTTCTGGTGGAGATGAGGGGGATCGAACCCCTGGCCTCGGCGTTGCGAACGCCGCGCTCTCCCAGCTGAGCTACATCCCCACATATATGCGTGGTATCGCTCGAAAGCGGAAACACTGGAAAAAGCTTCCTATCATGTTCGATTGGTTCTTTCAAGGGGAAAAGGGATCCTGAACGGGTCGGTCGAGTGGCGGGGAGGGTATCTTCATCGACCGGAAATCTTTGACAAATCGAAATAAACATGGTTTTTTGTATAAACATCGGCCGATGTATAAAAGACCACAGGATCCCTTGTGCTCCTCCGGTTTTTCACCTCTTCCATGATCGCCATGACACGTGCCGCGCCTGATAGTTTCCGGTAGTTGCAGCAGGTTTTCAGAAAAGGAGGTTTTGCTCATGAACCTTTATGCGGAACGCACCGCCATGCTGGGAACGGAGAGCGCCTTCAAGATGGGCGGCGACATCGCCCGCTGCGAGGAGCGGGGGATGTCCGTCATTCGACTGAACCTGGGGGAACCGGATTTTTCCACTGCAGAGGCGATCAACGAGGTGGCCGTTACCGAGATCCGCCGGGGAAACAGCCACTATACAGACCCCCAGGGAATTCCCGCCCTGCGGGAGTGCATCGCGGAGCAGATCGCGCGGACGCGGGGTATCCCCGCCGACCCTGGGCGGGTGGTCGTCACCCCGGGCGCGAAGGCCATCGTCGCCTATTCCGTGCTGGCCTATGTCAACAGCGGCGATGAGGTCATCTATCCCAGCCCCTGCTACCCCATCTATGAATCGTGGATAACCTTCGTGGGCGCCCGGCCCGTGCCTCTTCATCTCAGAGAGTCACAGGGGTTCCGCTTCACGGCCAGCGAACTGGAGCGGCTCATCACTTCCCGGACGAAGCTCATTATCATCAATTCACCCTCCAATCCGACGGGCGGCGTCCTGACGGGGGACGACCTCTCCGCCATGGCCCGGGTCATCGGGGAACAGGCACCGGCTCAGTGCCGTATCCTGTCGGATGAGATCTACGAGCACATCATCTTTGACGGCCGGGAGCACCGGAGCGTGTCTTCCTGTCCCGGCATGGCCGAACGGACCGTCCTCTTGAGCGGCCACTCGAAAAGTTACGCCATGACGGGATGGCGCCTGGGGTATGCCCTGCTCCCCTCACGGGACGAGGCGCTTCTCTTCAGGCAGTTCAACATCAATATCTTTTCCTGCGTTCCGCCGTTCATCCAGGAAGCGGGAAGGGAAGCGATCGAAAATACCGCGAACCTGACCGTGGTCGCCGGAATGGTGCGAGAATTCCAGGAACGCCGTGATCTTGTCGTAGAGGGTCTGAACCGTATCAGGGGGATCCATTGCGTGAAGCCCGAGGGCGCCTTCTATGTCTTCCCCAACATTGAAGGTGTCTGTGAGAACCTCAGTGTCATCGCGGCCCATGACGCGCTTCCCCGGGAACTGAGGCCCCTGACCAGCCCCGCCGGCCTGTTCCAGATGTTCCTTCTTTATTGTCACGGTGTGGCCACCATGGACCGGAGGTCCTTCGGGGTGATCGGCTGTGAGGGGCAGCACTTCCTGCGACTGTCGACGGCTGCGGGCATACCGGATCTCAAGGAAGGGCTTGTTCGCATTGAACGGGCCGCGGCTGACCGGTCCGGCTTCGAAGCTTTTGTTCGGGAAGGGAAAAACCTCTATCTGGGTGCCCCCTGACGGGTGGCTGCTCAGTCAAATACCTTCAGGGACCGGGCCTTCTCGTATATCTCGCGGGCCTTTTCATCGAGCCCCTCGGCGGCGCAGGATTCAATGATGCTGCGATAGTAAAAAGGATTGTGCGGATCCATCTCAAGTGCCTGTTCAAAGGCATCGATGGCCCGATGATGATACCCCTCCGACGCAAGGGCGTTTCCCAGCCGGTTGTAGAACCCCTCCGCCGATGCGGGGTCGATGGTGACGGCCCGTTCGTAGGATTTCCATGCTTCGTCGAGCCTGCCCTGCCTGATCTGTATGTCGCCGAGCGTGCAATGGTGCAGGGCTTTCTCAAAGCAGAGGTCGATGGACCGGCGAACGGCGGCCTCGGCCCGCTCGACCTGCCCGGCCTCGAGGAGGGCGAACCCCATCCGGTGATAGACGGCGGGTGCCTCCGACGGCTCTATTTCCGCGGCGCGGCCGTAAGCCGCCTCCGCCTTTTCATAGTCGCCGGCGGCGATATACGTGGATGCCAGGGAGCAGAAGAGAACGGGGGCGTCGGGCTCCATATCGGTCAGGAGCTCGAATATCTCGGCGGCACGTTCGAGCCTGTCCGCCTTCAGACAGGCATCGCCCAGCGTGGTCAGCAGGGCCACGTCACCGGGCTGCATATCGACGACACGCTCGCACATGTTCACGAGGCGGTCGAATTTCCCCTCGCTCCGGTAGATGCGGACCAGTTCGTCAAAGGCGAAGCCGGTGAAAACGCTTCGCTTCAACTCCCGTTCAAAGAGGATCTCGAAATATTCCAAGGCTTTGTCGCTCTGCCCGCTGTCGTTGTACGCCCAGGCCAGCGACATGAGAAGTGATTCGTCACCGGGATTCATGGCAAGCAGCTTCAGGTACAGCTCGATGGCTTCCTCGTAACGCTCTTCCTCCAGGAGTTGGTCGGCGTGATCCCGGAACTGATCGACCTGCTGCGTTTTTTCACCCATAGTTCACTTCCTTTTGACCTTCCCGCGGTTCCTGCTTCTCAATGCCCGGTCGTCCTATCATAAAAAGGATCATATTACAAGGAATGTGGATTTTGTAGACCTGTTGCCGAAAGCCCTTTTTTTCCCCTCATAATATACCGAAACAAAACACCTTTTTCCTGTAATATCAGGTTTTGCCTCCCCTTATCCTGACAAAGATTTCAAATTGACGCATGCCTATTGTCGGTTAGGATGGGGCCGGTTTCAAGCTTCACGGGGGGGTGGCGGCTGTCGCTCGGGTATCCACCACAAACGGCGGCAGCCCCAAAGGGTGCGCGATACGGATCGGTTTTCCCTGATCTCTCCGTCCCGCCCTCCACGATGTTTCCGATAACAGCCGTTCTTTTCGTGTCAACATTGTGTAACACATTGCTCGATCAATGATTTTCGGGGGGAGATCATGAAAAAGATTATTTCCGTTATAAGTGTCATCGTCATATTACTGCCGCTTGCCGGCGGGGCCTTCGGCGCCGAGACCGTGATCTTCGGTCCGAAACCCTATTCCTGCAAGAGGCCAATGGTCTTTTTCCGCGATTCCTTCGCCGCCGTTCCGGGACCGGGGACGCTCATCATCCGGAACGGAAGCGGGAACGGCGATCAGGTGCTGCTTGCATTCATCAAACTGAACGGCACACGGGTGGCTCCGTTCATCCTGCCGCAGGGTGAAACGATGATCCCGGTGGTGTTGAAGGAGGATAACACCCTTTCACTGCACCTTGTCGGGGCACGGGGGTCTTTTCTGACCATCACCATCACCCGGGACATAGGGCCTCCCGCCGTTTCCATCGCCGCTGACCCGCCGTCCATTGAAAAAGGAGCATCATCGACACTTACGTGGACCGCAACGAACGCGGATCACTGCATCCTTGAACCGGGCCTTGGAACGGTCGCCCCGAGCGGTTCCTGTGACATTTCCCCCGCGGACACCACGACATTTATCATCACCGCTGTCGGACCCGGGGGAAGGGCATCCGCTTCCGTCACCGTTGAAGTGACATCACCTGCCGCCGACCCGCCCGGCGTGGAGCTTACCTCGTCCAATTCCGTCATCATGCTGGGCGAGCCGGTCACACTTACGTGGACTTCGGTGCGGGAGCTCAACGCGTATATGGACAACGGCATCGGACCCGTGCCGGTCAACGGGTTCATCATCGTCACCCCGGAACACACCACCACCTATACCCTGACGGTCAGCGGCAATGCCGGCTCCACCAGCGTGGGGACCACCATTGAGGTGCACGCTATGCCGGAGCCCGCGCCGGAAGGTTCCTATCAGGAACACTATGAAGAACTGATACCCGCCGACGTTACGGTGCCACGGTACGACGCCCGGCGGTTCGCCGTCATCACGGGGTTCGTCCGGTCACCGGATGAGCTGCCGATCCGGGATGTTGCCATCACCATCCACGATCATCCTGAGTACGGCACGGCGCGGACCAATGAAGAGGGCCGGTTCTCCCTGCCCGTCGAAGGCGGCGGTACCCTCAATGTCGAGTACCGAGGGGAAGGACTGATCCCAACCCAGCGCTCCTGCACCGTTCCCTGGAACGATATCGCCGTTGTCGAGACGGTGACGATGATTGCTGAGGACGTGCTGTCGACGACGGTGACCTTCGATAATGATCCCGCCACCGTGACCGTCCATGAAAGCATGCCGACCGCCGATGAATTCGGTAAGCGCTCCTGTTCCCTGGTGTTCACCGGTGACAACAGGGCCATACTCGTGGGTGAAGACGGTAAGGACGCCCATGAATTACCGGCCATCACCGTGCGGGCCACCGAATTTTCAACGGAAGGATCCATGCCGGCGAAGCTCCCGCCCACATCGGCGTACACCTACTGCGTCGAGCTGAGCGTTGACGGCGCCGCCCGTGTCCGCTTCGAGAAGCCGGTCATCACCTGGGTGGACAACTTTATCGGGTTCGACGTGGGTGAGATCGTCCCCGTGGGGTATTATGATCGCGACCGGGGTGTCTGGGTCCCTTCCGATAACGGCATTGTGGTGAAACTCCTTGATACCGATGCCGATGGCGTCGTCGATGCCCTCGATGCGGACGGTGACGGAGATCCCGATGACTTCAATAACAGCGGCTCGTATAACGATGAAGTAACGGGGCTTCAGGACCCGGGTCGGTACCTGCCGGATGCAACTTTCTGGCGCGTTCCCGTAACCCACTTCTCCCCCTGGGATTGTAACTGGCCCTCCGGCCCGCCACCCGACGCGATCCCGCCGAATCCGGAGGGGGTGCCGAATGTGGATGAGAAGAAAACAGATAAGCGTGACTGTACAAGTGTCATTTCATCTTCTGTGGAGGAACGAAGTCGTGTCTTCCACGAGGACATCCCTATTCCGGGAACGGACATGACGCTCCATTATGCAAGCAGCCGTGTCAAGGGATATATGACGGAGATCACGGTCCCGGTGAGCGGGGAAACCATACCGGCAAGCCTCAAGCGTATCGAGGTGACACTGACCATCGCCGGAAGAACATACACTCAGACAGTGGAGCCGCTGCCCATGCAAAGCGTTACATTTGAATGGGACGGACTCGATTATCGGGGAACCCCTGTGAACAGGTCGATACAAGCGCGTATGGAGACGGGTTTTGTCTATGATCGATACTACTTTGCATCAAACCGTGAACTTGAACAGGCCTTCGGCCAGGCAGGCGCTGAATTGTTGAGTGTAATTGCGAGAATGGAAGAAACGTTATGGAAAACGGATACCTTGATCATTCAAGGGTTTGACGGTTTTACCGGAACGATCGCGGAGGGCTGGACGGTATCTTCTCACCACCGGATGGATCCGGAAAGACCCTATATTATTCATAAGGGAGATGGAGGAATCTGTATTCATAAAGCGAGCATCATCGAAACAGAAGCGGGAACAGGAGTGGCGGGTTATAGTGGTGATGGGAACCCCGCTGCTGAAGCAAGGCTTGGCGTGCCACATGGAATTGCCATGGATGCATCGGGAAATCTTTATATCGCTGATGAGAGCTATAGCTGTGTCCGCAGGGTTGATATGGCCGGCATGATCACCACTGTTGCCGGAACAGGTGAATTGGGCTACAGCGGCGACGGCGGTCCTGCCACGGAAGCAAAACTGGGTTTTCTCGGTGGTATTGCCGTGGACATGTCTGGCAGTCTCTATATCGCGGATTGGGATAATAACTGCATTCGGAAGATAGACACATCCGGCATCATAACCACCGTCGCCGGAACAGGCGAGTCCGGTTACAGTGGTGACGGCGGTCCCGCCACCGAAGCCCGACTTAACTTCCCGGATGGTATTGCCGTCGATCAGTCTGGCAATCTCTATATCGCGGATTTTTATAATTCCCGTGTTCGGAAGGTGGATACATCCGGCACCATAACCACCGTTGCCGGTACAGGTCAGTTCGGCTACAGCGGTGACGGAGGGGCCGCCACTGAAGCTGAACTTAATTTCCCACGCGGTGTTGCAGTGGATTCATCGGGCAATTTATTGATCACCGATGAAGCCAATCACTGCGTGCGCAGGGTGGATACATCAGGAATTATAACTACCATTGCCGGAACAGGAAAATCCGGCTACAGCGGTGATGGCGGCCCTGCCACCGAAGCCAGGCTTTTCTTCCCCTATGGTATTGCTGTGGACGCTTCCGGTGGAATCCTCATTGCGGATTGGAGCTATAGTGCGAGCTGCATTCGCAGGGTGGATACGACAGGCATCATAACCACCATTGCCGGGACAGGCGAGTCCGGTTACAGTGGTGATGGCGGCCCTGCCACTGAAGCCAGACTTTTCTTTCCCTATGGTGTTGCTGTGAACACTTTGGGTGGAATCCTCATCGCGGATTCCCACAACCACCGCATCCGCAAGATGGGTATTCCTGTATCATTCAACCACTATGCGGCCGACAGTGACATAGTATTTGTCGACATCAACGGTTGTGCCTACATAATGTCCCCCTCTGGATATCATAAACGCACCATTGACACCGCAACCGGTGTTACCCTTCTTGAATTCGGGTACGATGACGACAATAATCTCGTTTCCATAATAGACCGTTTCGGTGCCATCACGGTGATTCAACAGAGCGGTGGTAAGCCTGGTGCCATCATCTCGCCTGACGGCCTGACGACCATCCTTACCATCGACGGCACCGATCATCTCACGCGGATCACCTATCCCGATGGGACCTCGTACGATTTCGAATATACCACTGAGGGGCTCCTGACCGCCAAAACGGAACCGGAAGGGAACCGCTATGAGCATGTCTTCGACGAGCGGGGACGGCTCACCGATGCCACGGACGAGGAAGGCGGCCACTGGAGCTACGAGAGATTCTCTTCTCCGAAGGGCGATATCGAAACGACTGTCGTTACGGGAGAAGGCAATCTTACCACCTATCTCGATCATACATTTTCCACGGGCAGGTATACCTCGACCATTAGTGATCCCACAGGGGGTATCACCCTCTATGAAAGCTTCGCTGATGGCTTCTTTGTTACCAAATCACTCCCCTGCGGCATGACCCTTGAATTTCAATACGGTGTCGATCCTGAATACCAACTCAAATACATAAAGGAGCTGTGGGAGTGTACGCCGTCCTTCCTCGAACGGCAGACGCTCACGAACAGGACCTACGAGGATACGGACTCGGACAACATTCCCGATCTCATCACCGAAGCGGTGACGTTCAACGGCAGGACCACGATCTGCGAGAACGATGTTCTTAACGCACGGAAGACGATCACCTCTCCCGAAGGACGGACGGTGACCGCCCTGTATGATCCGGCCACCCTTCTGACCACGAGCATAACCGTTCCGGGTCTCTTCGACAGAACCTGCGAATACGATGCCCGGGGAAGGGTGACGTCCATCACTATCCACAACAGGACGACCGAACTTACTTATGATATCCGGGGATTTCTTGCCTCCGTCACCGATCCCGGGAATCACACCATCACCTATTCCCATGATCCCCTGGGCCGCGTCACGGGCATCAGCCGCCCCGACGGGGGGTCCCTCGGGTTCATCTACGATCAGAACGGGAATGTGGAAGTGCTGATAACCCCGTCGAACGATGACCATGTGTTCGGCCACAACAGTGTCAACAGGAAGGATTTCTATCAGACGCCCATAAGCGGGAGTTACCGTTACGTCTATGACAAGGACAGGCGCCTGACGCAGACACACTTTCCTTCAGGTGCACAGATCACGAACATCTACGACAAGACCAGGCTGATACGGGTGGAAACCCCGGAAGGGAATATCGATCTCTCCTATCTGTGCGGTACGAAGGTGGATTCGATCACCAACGGGACCGACACCATTACTTACGGCTATGACGGCAGGCTCGTCACCACCGAGACCATGACGGGGATCCTGAATGAAACCCTTTCATACACCTACAACAATGATTTCGCTCCGATCACGTTCGCGTTCGCAGGCGGGGCCAGGGATTATAACTACGACAACGACGGTCTCCTGACCGGGGCGGGTGCATTCACCATCACCAGGAATGCCGGGAACGGCCTGCCTGAAGGTGTTACCGGAGGAACATTCGCTCTGGACCGCGCTTTCAATGGCTATGGCGAGGTGGACGGTGAAGACGTCACCATACATGACGGCATCATCGCTTCATGGGGCCTGACCCGTGATGACAACGGCAGGATAACCGCCAGGACGGAAACGGCAGGAGGGATCACCTCCGGCAATACATACACCTATGATTCCACGGGCAGGCTCCTGATGGTGACACGGGACGGAACCCTGGTGGAAGAGTATCGATACGACCCCAACGGGACCCGTATCTACGAGATGAACACCCGCCGGGGGATTGCGGAGAGGGGTTTCACCTATTCCGATGAAGAGCACCTCCTGACTGCGGGGACAGCGACATATCGGTACACCCTTGACGGATTCCTGATGACAAAGACTGAAGGAGCAGAGGAAACCCGTTACGACTACTCATCGAGGGGAGACCTGCTGGGCGTTATTCTGCCAGACGGTACGGCCATCGATTATCTCCATGACCCCCTGGGGAGGAGAATAGCGAAGAAGGTCAACGGCACCATCACAGAGAAATACCTCTGGCACGGCCTGACACGACTCCTTGCCGTTTATGACGGCAACAACGATCTCAGGATGAGGTTCGAATATGCCGACAGCCCTATGCCCTCTGCCATGAACAGAGGGGGAAACACCTATTACCTGATCTATGACCAGGTCGGGTCATTGAAGATTGTCGCCGATGCCTCGGGTACCGTGATAAAAGCGATCGACTACGATTCCTTCGGCAACATCATCAGCGACTCGAACCCGGCGTTTGAGATACCCTTCGGCTTTGCCGGTGGACTGCATGACCGGGATACGAAACTGGTCAGGTTCGGTTACCGGGATTATGACCCCGACACCGGCCGCTGGACTACCAAGGACCCGATCCTCTTCGCCGGCGGTGATACAGATCTGTATGGGTATTGTCTGAATGATCCGGTCAATGCGTTGGATCCGGAGGGATTGTGGGGGGTTAGGATTGGCGGGTCACTTATGGGGGCTGATATTTCAACAATGATTTATGATTCTAACAAAGGTTGGTTTCCGAGCACTAAGCCTGATACAGGAGTTTCGACAACAGCTTTTGGTGGAGGTGTTCATATTACCTTTGATGATCCTTGTGGTTTATCGAGCTACAATGATAGTGATTTGATGGTGAGCTGTGGACTAGGTAAATATTTAGGATTTTCTTATAGCCCTGATTTTGCACACAAAAGCATTAACCTAGGATTAAGCTTAGGACTTCCTACATCGTTTAGTACTTCCTGCGAGAATTTTGCTACTAGTGTTGGTAAGGGGATTGAAAAAGCATTTCATTAAAATATTGATGGAGATAATCGATTGCATTTATATGAAATATTTTTTTGGTCAGGATTAGTATTATTGATAACATGCTGCTGTTGCTTTGCCTTGGTAGGCTTAAGAAACAGTGTGTTTGGAGGCTCTTACTGTTCACTCAATACTAAACTCAGGCCTTTTGATATAAAATTGTCGAAACTTGGCGGCGTTTTATTTGTTATTAGTGTGATGCTTTTTTTAATAGGATTTGTATTACAGTAAGTAAGTCGCGAATTCCGGGGAATTTCCACAGACAATCAGGATTCTCTTCATCTTGGAGATTTAACACCGTTGGTGCTGCTGGCTTTGAGATTGGATTAAGTGGGTAAAAATGAATATGGCAATTATTTTCAAAAAGATGATTTGGATAACGGCCATATCATTATTATTAGCATTAATAGGGAATACAATATTCTATTTTTGGCTATCTTCATCTGTTGCTTTTAAGGAGCTTGAGAAAATTATTTGTTCTCAAAAACAATTTAAAATGAATGCTGTCGATAATTATGGAAAGCAGAAAATAAAATTAGATTATTTCAGTGTAAATAAATTTTCGTGGTCAGGAGATAAATCTAATTTGAGTTTTACTGTCACTATAGGGTCTCATCGACATAGAGTTCAAATGGTAAAAGCTAAAAACCAAAATTGGGAAGTTTCTAAACTCGACGAAATAAAATAAGGAAACCGAATTCCGGAGTATTGATGTCCCCGGAATTCCTGAAATTGGTAACAAAATGGAAATCCTTACTCAAAAACTTATTCCCGGCATCATTGCTTTATTATGTGGGTTTGTTTTTATATTGGGTCGTAGAGGAATTAAACAAAAGATAACAAATTCTCATGAAAAATTCTGGAAGCGAACACTTAAACTCCAAGGTGAAATTGGTAGGTTTGGGGAGTTATTCTTACAAGTCATTATTCTTTGTTTGGGACTTTCCTTTTTATTGGTTGGTCTTTTTCTCATATATCAATTTATCAGCTAAGGGATCTAATTCCAGAATTGGCAGCTCAAATTCCGGGGACATCAATGAAAATAAGGTTGTCGGCCGACAATGAAGCGGAAAGAGATTGACACATCCGATTCCTCTTCCCTATAGTGACGGCAGTCGGAACCCCGCTGGTACGTTCAGAAGTAGAGCTTGTACTCCATGAAAAAGACATTCGGATCGGTTCCGAACTCGCTTTCCACCTCGGATATTTCCAGTACCGGTGCGGTTCCCAGGGTGACCCGCCGGCTGGATGGTCGTTTTCCGAAGCCGAGGATGCACCCTGCCACCAATTCCGACTCGTTGGCGACCGAATAGGTAATGGTCGGTGAGAGCAGAGCGGACCTGTCGGAAAAGGAATATATCCATACCGCCTGCCCCTCGAGCAGGGGATGAAATTCATAGGACAGCTGCAGGCCTCCGAGGTGCTTGCCCAGGCTGAGCGTTTCTCCCATGTATCGGCGCAGGTAAGCCTCATTGAGGTTGTCGCTCTGTCCCTGTGAGTTATAGAGATATTCAAGGTTGACATACAGGGAATTTTCGAAGCGGTGATCCGTCCCGACAACGAGCGTGACATGGTCCTCGACCAGGTCTATCTCCTTTGTGAAGCCCGAGGCGTCCGGATCGGGGAGGAGGGCCGTGCTGTCTCCCCGGGCATCCATGAACGCGACCTCGCCCCGGACTCCCATCTCAGACAACTCACCGGAAAAACCGACCCCTGCCTGGTATCCGCCGTAGACCTTTCCGGCCTGCACGGCAATGTCCCAGTCTTTGAAGGTCGTGCCGAACCGGGCCATGAGCGCGGATCCGTACGCGTTGAGCGGGCCAGCCGCGATATCGGTCTGCCCGTGTTCATACCCTGCTTCCATTTCTCTGCCTGCCGCGGCGACGATGGTCAGGTAGCTGAAGCTGCCGAGGGCAACGTCCGCCCGGATGGCATCCACGCCGGGTTTGTAGTCGCGGTCGAAGGCCTCCGGATCAAAGGCCAGGAACACGTCCAGGGGATTCCAGAAGTAGGCCTGTGAGAAGTTAATGGCCTGCCGGCCGAGAGTGATGTCCAGCCGGGACAGGGAACAGGTGATGTTCAGCCTGTCCGCGTCAAGGCTGGTACGGAAATCGTCGTCCTTCGCCATGTCCCAAGCGTTCCCTGTCAGGCGGTACCGCTTCGGCAGCGAAGAAGACACTGTCGAAGAATATGATGCCAGATCTGCCCGGTCGATCGAGGTCGCGTACGCCTCTCCCACGACATGAACCTCGAAGGAAGCCTGATGGGGCAGTGACCCCGTCGACGTGAGCCGCAGGAGTGCCTGGGATGATCCGTCATAGTTATTGTCCCGGCCGAACAGGAGGGGATCGTCGTAATTTCTTATCCCGCAACCGATGGCCCTGATGCTGCCGCCGAGGTCGATGCTGGAATGTGTTCCCTGCACCGACCAGAGGGCCCCCGCAGGGCAGGGTACAAGAATGGTGGAAAGGACAGAGGCCATGAAAAGGACAAGCAGATGTGCGCGTGACCTGATCATGAAGAAATAACCCCCCGGTTCTCTTCATCCGACGCGACCCGCCCGTCCTTGAGCCTGATGATCCTCCGGGCACGCTTCATGACCTCGGGATCATGGGTGGAAAAGAGAAAGGTCATCTGTTTGCGCTCATTGAGGTTCAGCATTAATTCGAGCAGAGAACCGGACATGGTCGAGTCAAGGTTGGCCGTCGGCTCGTCGGCGAGGATCAGTTCCGGTTCCGGCGCGATGGCACGCGCGATGGCGACGCGTTGCTGCTGCCCGCCGGAAAGCTCACGGGGGAAGCGGTTTTCCAGACCATCCAGCCCAACCGTGCTGAGGATATCCATGACGATCTTCCTGCGCCGCTTTGCCGGCACTCCCTGAAGCATCAGTATGTACTCGGCATTCTCATAGGCCGTGAGGACCGGTATCAGGTTGTATGCCTGGAATACGAAGCCGATACGGTTCAGCCTGAGCCGGCTCAGTTCCGATGAAGAGAGTTCCGCGGTATCCTTCCCCACGACCCGGACCTTTCCGGAGGTCGGGCGGTCGAGCCCGCCGATCAGGTTGAGCATGGTGCTTTTCCCGGAACCCGAGGGACCCATGACAACGGTGCATTCCCCCCGGGTGACCTGCAGGTCGACGTCATCAAGAGCGCGAACGGGCACGCCATTGTCCCGGTATTCCTTGACGACCTTTTCAAGTTTGATGAGCGCATCCATTGAGATTCCTCCTATCGGGACCTGAGCACGTCGGGCAGGCTGATCCGCGTGGATTTGTACGCGGGATACAGCCCGATGAGCACGGTCAGGACAAAGACCAGGCCCCCCAGCAGGGCAAGAAGATCGATGCCGACGTAATTATAGACCACAGGGTCTACAAGAAAGCCGCTGATGGTAAAGTCTTCCCCCAGCAGCGAGCGCATGTCGAGCCCGTGGATCCCGTAATACATACTGATGCTTCCCCCGATGGCCAGCCCGAAACCGGTTCCAAGGAATGCCAGCATGATCGACTCGATAACGATCTGCGTCCTTAACAGCCGTGGTGATGTCCCCAGGGCGAGCAGTGTTGCAAATTCACGGTTCCTTTCAAGCACGCTCATGAGAATGGTGTTTAGAATGGTAAAGCTGAGCAGGAATATGATGATACCCTGAAAAACATAGAGGGATACCTTGTCGGCGGCGATGAACCCGGCAAGGTCCGGCATGATGTCCTGCCAGGGAAAGGCATATAATCCGGAGCCGGCGAGGTGTTCGTTGAGCTTCTCCATAGCTTCATGCTCATAATCGGGAGAGGTCAGCATCAACCCCACCTGGGTGGCTTCGTCGCTGCCGAGGTGAAAGATCCTCCGGGCCACGTCGATCGGGACCTGAGCGAGGTAGCCGTCCGCTTCTTCCATGCCGGTGGAAAAGATGCCTTTTACCCGGAGCAGTTCATTGACGAGCTCACCGGAACTGTCGTTGCTGGTAACCACCAGCTTCATACCCGGTTCGAGGTCGAGACGATCCGCCAGGATCGAACCGATGATGACACCCCGGTCATCATCGCCCCGCAGGTATCGCCCCTGCCGGATCGCATTCACCAGGGGCGACATCTCCATTTCGACCTCCGGTTCGACACCGACAAGACCGATGCCGACGGACCCGCTTCCCGTGGCAGCCATGGCCTGACCGAGAATCAGGGCCTTGATCGCTTTGACCCCGGGGATGCCCTGTGAGAAACGGCGCACCTCGTTCACCGACGGGACGACAAGGTCGATCGAGGGAGCCTCGGCATATTTCCGGTTCTCGACCGTTACATACCCCGCGTTCATGCGGACCACGTCGTCAACGAGCTTTTTGTATATGCCTTCCTGCATGCTGATGAGAAAGATGGTGAGAGCCGTGCCCAGCGAAATGGAGCAGATGGTGATGACCGTTCTTCTCCGGTTTCTCCACAGTGAGCGCCAGGCGAGTTTTATGATCATCATATCTCTCATACTCCTCTACACGTGTGTCAGCGCACGCACCGGGTCCAGCCTTGCGGCCTTGAAGGCGGGATAGAGGGCCGCAAGGAGGGAGACAAACCACATGACGATGACAGGCTTCGCGATACCCTGAACGGTCAGGATGGCCCGCCACTGGGCATTGATAACGATGCCCGCCGTGTTGAAATCTTCGGCAAAGGCCGTGAAGTCTATCGGATTGTACTGAAAATACAGTGAAAGGAGAATTCCGATGACACCACCCATCAGGGAACTGATAAGGCCCAGGACCAGCGCCTCGGCGGCGACGTCCGTTATGATCCGCCAGGGAGAGGTCCCGATGGCCTTGAGCAGACCGAACTCCGGGATGCGTTCAAAGGTTGCCATGAGCATGGTGTTCAGTACCCCGAGACCCGCGGCAAGGAAAAAAATTGAGAGAAAGATGACCGTCGTTGCGTCAAAGGTGTTGAGCATGTCGGAAACACTGGGCATGAGCTCGCGCCATGTCTTGACCTCATTCGTGCCGGCGGCGGGCTTGATCGTTGCGGCCACCTCCTCGGGGGTCATGGCACCGCGGGTGTTCAATACTATTTCATGGTATCCCTCGGGCATGACGAACAGATCCCGGAAGTCGGAGATGTACATGAGCGCCAGGCTTCTATCGAGGGTTTCACCGACGCCCTTGAGGATACCGGTAACGTGCAGGATCTCGTTTCCCAGGGAGCCGTCCGACGCCTGGACGACGGCTATGAGTTCGGTGCCGGTGCCGGCATTGAGCGTTCGGGCCAGCTTCTTTCCCAGCACCACGTTCATGCCCGGCCCGTCAGGCAGGAACTCACCCCTGAGGAGGTCTCGCGGAATGTTTGACACAATATGTTCCTGTTCGGGATGGATCCCCCAGAACTGCACCCCCGCGGATTTTGTTCCGCTGGAAATCAGTCCGAACCCGAAGGCCCGGGGGGACGCGCCGATTCCTTCGGCGTGAGCGCGGGACAGGATCGCCCGATGATCCTCGATGGTGTCGTAGAATGATCGTTCCGTGCGGTAGTTCTTTTGATGTACCTGGACCTGGCCGACCGTGATGTCAGTCACGGAATGTTCCATATCGATGATCATGCCGTGCATGAGCGCGTACGTGACGATTAGAACGGCCGTGCTCAGGGTCATGGCGACCAGTGTTATGACGGTCCGGCGCATGTTCCGAAGGAGGTTGCGCCATGCAATGCGAAAGGTGTTCATGGCATTTCCTCGCTTCTGAGCGTCCGCAGTGAAAAGAACGATTCTTCGATATCGATATCAAAGGCGATCTCTTTGTAAACGATCTCGGTGTGCTCGTCGGGTTTGTCCGTGGGATCGATGCGGAGCGTGGCGGGCAGAAGACGCCCCCCCATTTCACGTATATCGGAAAAGACCATGGTGCGTACCAGGTCGAGCCGTTCCCCGTAGTAATCGATCTGTATCGGTATCCAGTCGTTTTTTCTTACTGTTACCATCACCTTGCCCCAGACCACGGCGGCCTGCGGTTTCGGTATCAGTTCGAGATCGATCACCGCGTCCCCATCCCGCGTTCCGTCGAACGTTATGGAGTGTGTATAATCATCGGCCATCCGGCTTTCCTTGATCAGGTCGTCGTTGGTAAAATGACTGCCCATCCATGACGCTCCCATCATGGAAGAGGGGATCTTTATCACCCGTTTGACCTTGGGAAGGTAGTTCCAGATGTTGTTGCCCGCTTTCAGGGTGGCTGTGCCTTTTTCCTTAAGAGGTGTGAGGATCCTGACCAGGGAGTGATCCTTTCCCATGGACCAGGCTTCCATGGTCATTTCCCGGGAGTAGTGTTGCGTTACCACCGTCATGGTCATGGTGGCGAAACTTGAGTTTCCCCGGAAAAGGTCATCCACGTGATTCAGGATGTCTTCCGACGTGACGGTCTTCGGTTCAGCCGATGCGATGGGTGAAAGGGATCCGGCACACAGAACGATCAACATGAAAAGCGTGAGTCTTCGTTTCATGATGCTTCCTGTATAGAGTGGTGAGGCGTGACCTCAATTCGTTGTATGCTATCATATTGTAATTCTTATCTCTAAGGAAAAACACACTGCTTCCGTCTCACGCCCTGTACCCCACGATGCATCTATCGGCCTGTTACTGTCAGAAGACAAGTTTTCTATTGACAGACCATGAAATGATTGAAAAGAAAGTCTAAACTGAGTTGTGTCAGTCTCGAGTCAATTCCCACCATGAAAGGAGATCGGCGTGAATAAGCGAAATCAGCTCAATCTGTATTCCATTCCCCTCTCTGCAGGTTTGAAAAACCAGGGGACGGCAAGAAGGGACCGGTTGGCGATCATCGACGGTCCGTCCGGTGAAACCATCACTTACGGTGCCTTATATGAGCGTGTTCCCCGCATCGCTTGGTGGCTGACCAATCATGGTATCGGCTACGGTGACAGGGTGGCCTGCCTTTCGCTGAACAGCAAGGCCTATATAGAGTTTCTTTACGCGCTGGCATGGATCGGTGCTGTCGCCGTTCCCATCAACATCAGGCTGAATCCCAGGGAAATGACCCACATTCTCCTTGATTCCGGAGCCAGGGGGATCTTTTCATGTGCCTTCTTCGTGGAAGTGGCGGAGCAGTTAACCAGTGACATACCTGCCATAGAACTGAAGATCGTCGCGGCCGACCCCCGGGAAGGATGGGCGACATTTGACGAACTTATTGACGAAGGAAACGATAGTGCGCCGATTTCTGAAGACGTGACGGGAGAAACGCTGTTCATGTTGCTGTACACCAGCGGTACCACGGGAGAGGCCAAGGGATGCATGGTTCCCCAGCGCGTCTGGACCGCATACGCCGTTAACATGGCAACCTGTTTTCAGATGGGCTGCGACGATGTCTACCTCGGATTCCTCCCGTATTTCCATGTCGCCGGATTTGGTACGGCCATCTCCCAGCTGCTCCTCGGCGGAACCCTGGTGACCATCGCCATACCCGACCCGCCGACCATGTATGATCTCATCGAAAAGCACCGGGTCACCTTCATGTTCCTCGTTCCCGGCATTTCCGCCGCGTTTCTGTATCATGACGCGCGGAAGGGAAAAGACGTGTCGTCACTGAAGGTCTTTATCGGAGGTGCCGGCGGGGAAAAACTCGAATTCATCAATGACGCAGAGGAATTCCTTGGCGCGCGGTACTACGGGATCTATGGCCAGACGGAATCCGGTGGGAAGGTTACTTGGGTTGATTCCGATATGATCCGTGAAAATTCTCTGTCCTACGGGTACGTCATGCCCTTTTTCGACTATCGCATCGTCGACGAGAAGGACACCGAGGTGGAACCGGGGACCGCGGGTGAACTCTGCCTCCGGGGAACTCCGGTGATGCAGGGATACTGGAACCTGCCGGAAGCCACCGCTGAAACGCTGAAAAACGACTGGCACCATACGGGTGATCTCTTCATGCAAATGGAGAACGGGCAGGTACGAATGGTGGACCGGAGCAAATACCTGATAAAAACCGGTGGTGAGAACGTCTATCCCCAGGAAGTGGAAATGGTCCTTCTCCGACATGATGCCATCGCCGATGCTGCCGTGATCGGCATACGGGACGATACCTGGGGAGAGACCGTAAAGGCCTTTGTCGTATTCAAAGAGGGTATGACGCTCTCACGCCTGGAGATCGATGCCTGGGTAAGGGAATCCATTGCCGGGTATAAAGTGCCTCGCTATATCGATTTCGTCGATCACCTGCCCCGTAACGCGTCGGGCAAAGTGTTAAAACACGAACTCAAGGGATGGGAAACGACACCTGAACAAAGAGTGAAATAAAAAAAGGGGTCAGGTCCTCCAATATGACATGATATGAGTTGTCCCGGCTTGCACGTAATTTGACAGACAATGTCAAATGAACGGGATTCTGTTTAGATTATCACATGGACGCATGCGCAATCCCTGGGGTGTTTCACAAAATTTGGTAATCGTTCATCTTTAATTTCTTGTGATACATGCCGATGTCAGATCCGTCTGACCTTTAATCCGGCACCCCCGGCACGGGGGGGAGTTCCTGTTTTATGTTCTCCTCGACCATATCGGTCATTTTATCCTCTAAGATGGTATCCTGCTGATTGTCAATGGACGTCACGTCTCTTTTGATAAGTTCATCCTTTACGACGTCTGTAAAGGAAGGACTGACCGCACCGGTCCCTTCGGCGGGCAACTCCGGCGGCACCAGCGATGCGGGAGGAAGGAGTATGCCGCCCACCGGCGGTGCTGCAGGTTTCTTTGCTGTTTCTTCGACGGCAGCGGCCCTGGTTTCTGCTGGGGCGCTTGGGGGAGCGATCCTAAATTCTTCAAGCATCCGCTCGATCTCTTCAGGCATTACCTTCATCGCTGCCGAGGGGCGTTCTCCTATCTTGATGATCGTCCTTTCGTAATCAAAGAGTAACACAGGTTTTTCATCAGGATAGGCAAGGCTCGCCACAGCAATTGATGTATCTTTCAGTGCTGTCGTCTCGGTAAGTTGAGGCGTCGCCCCCACGATGAAATCGGACCCTCTTACGCCAATAATAGCCGTCTCGGTCTTAACTTTAAAATCGAAGCTTCCGGGGCCGATGAACTTTGTGACAAGGAACCGCACCCTGCCCACACTCATGTCCATAAAAGAGGAGCGCGTGTTTTCCGCCCGGTCATACATGCTCTGGGTAATGACGAGATGTGTCTCCGATGAGAGGAGTATCTGGCTGCCGTCATTGAGGGCAAACTGCAACTTCCCGCCCTCGCCGGTGATGAGCAGGTCTCCTTTGAAGAGCGGCAGATCCTTCGCGGCCCGGTAGCCGATCTTTGAATCGGCATGGATCAGGAGCGCCTCGCCTTCCACCATATGCACACTGCCGACCGGTGCGCCCAGCCCCGGAACGAAGGTGTCCTGTATCACCAGCCCGGAGGGCACCAGGGTATCCGACGGACCGCTTCCTGCCGCCGCCATGGTAGCGAAGCACACCAACCATACTCCGACTGCAGCCACGATGAACATCTTTCCCGATATTTTCATAGTCCTGCTCCTTTAATATCGCGCAATGAGGGAGAGCGTGGTGACACTTCTGTGATAGGTATAGAAATCGATATTGGAATCATTGCCGGTATAGGTAAAATCACCCGCCAGCGAAAGCCATGTATAGCAGAGGTTCTTCTCTACCGAGAGCGATGCCTGCCATTTGGTATCCTCCCGCGTGATGCCGAAGACGGTATCGTCCTTTTCGAACTCCTTCCTGAAGTACTTCCCGACGGCACTCGCCTTCCAGCCTCCGGTCAACACGAGGGTGACTCCCAGCTTCAGCCGTAGCTGTCCGTAATCGTTATCCTCGTCACGGGCATTATTGCTTTCATAGGCGATGCCCCCCAGCAGGTAGCTTCCCTGCTCGCTGATCCGGTAAAAGGCATCGAGCGTCCCCTCAGCGGTCTTCCCGTCCTTTCCGTCATCCACGAAATGATTGTTGCGGTAGTAGCTCCCGGTAACCTTGGCGATGAGCCGGTCGTTCACGTTCCAGAGCGCTTCGGGCCGCACCTGGTGGCGCATGAGGTAACTGTCGGCATCCAGCCAGTAGTACTGGGGCAGGTAGGTGAGTCCCAGTGTAACGGGATACCTGCGCCAGCTGACATAGAACTGGCCCAGGCTCGTGATAAGATCGTAGTCGCTCAGATCGCTGTACTCGGTTTGGTAATGGGTGTAGCCGATACCCCCCCTCCAGGTATCGGTGCGGAGAAGGTCGTAGGTCCCGGAAACATATCCCTGGAGGAGCCAGTCGTCTTCATCGGCGTACACATCCTCATCGACCGGTTCGAGCACCACGTTGCTGTCGTACTGGATACCGATCTTTCCGTACAGGTCATATGCCCGCTCGCGTGCCTTGTACAGCTCCAGCCATGACAGGGCATACGCCTTCAGCAGATCGTCTTCCGCCATCCCGGCGACATACCTGAAGTGCTCCTGTGCCCGTACCTCATCACCGCTTTTTGCCCGGCATATGCCGGCGTAGTAGGCGCAGTGTACCTTCAACGTGGGGCTCTGTTCGCCGGCCTCATCGAACCAGGGAAGCGCCGCGCTGTACCGTTTCTGCATGTAGAGGCAGATCCCGGCATAATAGCGGGCCGACACGTTTGACGGGTCCCGCTTCGCCGCCTGGATAAAAAGGTCGGCAGCCGGACCGTGCTTTCCCAGCCGGTAGTAAAGCATGGCCCTGTCATAGGCAAGGCCGGGCACCGGGGAGTTCATTGTCGCGGCCCAGTCAAGATAACGGGAAGCCTCATCGAACTGCTCCAGTGCCATATGGGTTTTCCCCAGATAGTGATAAACGGCCCGCCGGTCGGCGCCGGTAACCAGCGCCTTGTTAAAATATTCCACCGCCTCATCATACTTTCCGCTCTCATAGGCGAACACCCCGAGATCAAAATGGGTGTTGCCCGCTTCCGACGCCGCGCCCGCGGGCAGTGCTGCCGCGATAACGGAGAGGATGACAATGACAACGTGAAACACGTTCCGTGTATGATGCATGTGCGCTCCCCTTTATGAATTCATTTACGGTGCTTCCGTCGTGGTAATAAAGCATCCTCCTTCCCCGTCTTTCGAGGAGAAGTATGCGCTGCCGCCGGTCAATCCGCCCGGCGGCGGGGGTGGGGTATCACTTACCTCGGCAACGGCAACGGCAGGGGTGAGGCCCCAGGCTTTCACCACCTTTGCCGTCTCCTTCATCATCTGCCTGACATAGAACTTCGTGATCGAGTTTTCAGCCATATGGGCATCGGCGGGGAACCGGAGCCACACGTTGGATGTACGCGCCTTCACCCAGTACCCGGTATGAGCCTCCAGCTCCGTCGTGTCGGCATAATATGCTCCCGACTCCCACCGCCAGAGCCGCGTATCGATCATGGTGTTTTCGTCCGGGAGATCACCGATGCGCGTGGGGCCCTGGATGACCGTTCCCCCGGCGTCATACTCCAGCACCTGGACGTCCTCCCATCGGTACGAGGCGCTGTTCGGGGGTCCGATCATGTTCCAGCCGTTCGCCGCTGCCTCGTTATACTGCAATGGGACGTCGATATCTACGTTCAGGCTGACCGTAATACCGTGGACCGACGGCGTATACCCGACCCGGGCAAGGAGCCAGTATGAACTGCCGGGCCTGATGACGAGGTCGGGGTCACCGTACTCGTGGTATGCCTCCAGCAACGGATCGTAGGCGGCGAAACGCAGCATCGCGGTGTCCGGCTCCGTGCAGAAAATGCTCGCTGCCTCTGGGTCATAGGGCCACACGGTGAAAGACACCATGCGATAGTCCTCAGAAACGGCTCCTGACGGGACCGATACCGTGGTGTCCACCGTGGGGGGACCGATGAAGAAGGTTCGTTCATTTGACCATGTCACCAGACCGCTGCCCGCATCCACGTACCCCACTTTCCAGGCATACTCAAGGCCCGCGCACAGACCGGTGATGGTGTGCTGCGTCAGGTCGGTGGATGAGGTGATCTCATACTCGCAGGCGGGATGGTCGATCCGCCGGATGGACCACCGGGACTCCACGTGCGCGTCACCTTCAGGATCATCATAGGGGCCGGCGGTCAGGGTGATGAGGTCTCTCGTGTCAAGGGCGGCGCCATCCTCGGGACTTGTCAGGCGCGGCGTTGCAGGGGGACGGTTGTAGCGTATGGTGATGGTACAGGTATCCTGGCCGAGGAGACCGCCGTCATCCGTCACGGTAAGGGTAAAGGTCAGGACGTTCGCACCGTCTTCATAGAGAGGAGCAGTACATACCGGGGTTGCCGACGCAATGTCGGAAAGGAGCACGGAAGGGCCTGCCGTCTGTTCCCAGTGATAAGAGACGATCGCGCCGTCGGGATCATGTGAACTGCTCCCGTCCAGGAACACTTCTGCGTTGGCGTCCACGGTCTGATCGGGGCCGGCGTCGGCTATGGGGGGCAGATTCACATAACTTACGTTGACGATACAGACATCCGAGGCCTGGAGTTCCCCGTCATCGGTGACGGTAAGCTCAAAGGTGAGTGCAGCACCGTCCACATCCACCGGAGGTGCGATGAAGGTGGGGTTCATGTCAAAGGGGTCGGAAAGCGTAACGGGAGGGCCGCCTGTCTGGGTCCACTGCCAGGAGACGATCTCGCCATCGGGATCAGAAGAATTACTGCCGTCCAGGGTGACCGGCACGCCCTGGTCCACCAGCTGGTCCGGGCCGGCATCGGCCACGGGGGGCTCGGGCGGAGGCCCGACGGTGAAAACGACGTCATCAAAGGCTCCCTGGGACACGAAACAATTTACATGAGCCGTCATGGCAACACCACCGGCCCCACTCGGGATATCGCTGTCCGTCGCTTCCACCATCCATTCAGCGGGCTCGGGATCTCCCATGTTCCATGCCTTACTGCGCAAGGTATTTCCTTCTGCAGAAAACTTCATGTAGAAGGGTGCTGACAGGTCAAGTGCCGTAAGATCGTCCTGCACCGCCAGCAGGGTAAACACGCCGCCGCCGAGCTTTCGTATGTCTATGCTGATGTTCCCATAGGTATCGTTGACACCGGTTGCGTAAAAGTACAGTCCCGATCTGCTGGTCCGCAGACTCAAGACGGGCGCGAAGCAATCTTCCGACGAAAGTTTTTCCACCCGCGCCTGGATCGTACAATCATCGGCACTCACGTTGACACCCGCGCCGATCCAGTCGGTATAGTCGTTCCCTTCCGTGTACAGCTGATACCGGTTGTTGACAAAGGTGGCGCTGCTCTCTGTGCCCTCATCGAGGACGATCCAGCTCTGCTGGCTGCCGCCATTGAAATTATCACTCCAGTTCCCGCCATTCACGCCACTCTGGTCAACGGTGAACGTCTCACCGGCGATCGTCATGGTCCCCATCCGGCAGCGTGCGGTGCCGTTGACGTCAACAGAGTAATTGACGGTGCCGTCTCCCGCGCCGCTGCTGCCGGCGGTGATGGTGATCCAGGCGTCGTTGCTCACCGCCGTCCAGGGGCAGTCAGCAGGGGTTGTGACATCCACACTCCCCGTGCCTCCTGACGAATCATAGAGTTTACCGGCGGGGTTGACAGCATACACGCAGGGGATACCTTCCTGATCCACGGTGAAGGTCTCACCGGCGATGGTCAGGGTGCCCGTTCGTGGTATCGAACTGGTGTTGGAGGCAACGAGGTATTGGACGGTACCGTTTCCGGTGCCGCTTGCACCGGCGGTGATGGTGATCCAGGCGTCGTTGCTTTCGGCAGTCCAGGGGCCACCGGCAGGGGCCGTTACATCCACGCTCCCCGTACCTCCATCGGAGGGGCATGAGCTGTTTTCGGGTGTAATGGGATATGTGCAGTAATAGAGGATCGTGCCGTAATCCCCCACGGCAAAGACGCCGCTCCCCGCGGTGCCCCAGATGCCCAGGAGGGGTTGGGTCGTTCCGCTCGTCATCGGTGACCAGGTGCTTCCATCGTAATGGAGGATCGTACCGCTATACGTCACGGCAAAGACATCGCTCCCCGCGGTGCCCCAGACGCTGTAAAGATGCTCTGTCGTTCCACTCGTCATCGGTGACCAGGTGTTTCCGTCGTAGTGGAGGATCGTGCCACTCTGCCCCACGGCAAAGACGTCGTTTCCCGAGGCGCCCCAGACGCTCAAAAGATACTCTGTCGTTCCGCTCGCCATCGGTGACCAGGTGCTCCCGTCGTAGTGGAGGATCGTGCCACTCTGCCCCACGGCAAAGACATTGCTGCCCGCGGTGCCCCAGACGCCCAGGAGGAGCATGGTCGTTCCGCTCGTCATCGGTGACCAGGTGCTTCCGTCGTAGTGGAGGATTATACCGCTGTACGCCACGGCAAAGACGTCGCTTCCCGAGGCGCCCCAGACGCCACTGAGGATTTCGGTCGTTCCGCTCGTCATCGGTGACCAGGTGCTTCCGTCGTAGTGGAGGATCGTGCCGCCGCCCCCCACGGCAAAGACGTCGCTCCCCGAGGTGCCCCAGATGCCCTTGAGGAGCATGGTCGTTCCGCTCGTCATCGGTGACCAGGTACTCCCGTCGTAGTGGAGGATCGCGCCATTCTTCCCCACGGCGAAGACGTCGCTCCCCGCGGTGCCCCAGATGCCCAGGAGGGGTTGGGTCGTTCCACTCGACATCGGTGACCAGGTGCTTCCATCGTAGTGGAGGATCGTGCCACCTATTCCCACGGCAAAGACGTCGCTCCCCGAGGTGCCCCAGACGCTCGCAAGAGAAGTTATTGTTCCGCTCGTCATCGGTGACCAGGTGCTTCCGTCGTAATGGAGGATCGTGCCGCCGCCCCCCACGGCGAAGACGTTGCCCCCCGAGGTGCCCCAGACGCTCAAAAGATACTCTGTCGTTCCGCTCGCCATCGGTGACCAGGTGCTCCCGTCGTAGTGGAGGATTGTGCCAGGTCCCCCCACGGCGAAGACATCGCTTCCCGCGGTGCCCCAGATGCCATAGAGTTCCCCTGTCGTTCCGCTCGTCATCGGTGACCAGGCACTTCCGTCGTAATGGAGGATCGTGCCATAATCCCCCACGGCAAAGACGTCGTTCC
>JAFGTS010000004.1 GCA_016933965.1 Deltaproteobacteria bacterium
GATACAATGGCTTGGAAAAGCGTGTGGGCCAGGTACGCAGGCTGACGAAATGCGGAGCATCCAGGGGATGAGGGGGGGATCCTTAAAGGAATATATCCCCTGGATGCGTTGCCTAGCAAAAGGAAGGTCTAGGCAAATGTAATATAATCATTGTTGGTAAAAAATCAAACCTGTCGGCTCCGGTAAAGGTCCATATCCGAAGCCTTCGACGAAGCCGTCACTGATGGTTAGTTCTTTGCTCGAATCCCTTTTGAAGCGACCTCTGTTTTACTTTTTGTGATTTTCACTTTGTCGCTTTGCCCCTCTGACACTGTAAAACAAAAATGGGTCAGCTCCTGAGAGCTGACCCATGGATTTTACTGGCGGGGTCGAAGGGACTCGAACCCTCGGCCTCCGGCGTGACAGGCCGGCGTTATAACCAACTTAACTACGACCCCGCTGAAATGGTAGGCGGAACAGGACTTGAACCTGCGACATCCACGGTGTAAGCGTGGCGCTCTCCCAGCTGAGCTATCCGCCTTTACTTCCGTTCCGCTCCCCCGTAATTCGAGGGTGCAATGTAGAGAAAAACAAACCCATTGTCAAGAACTATTTGGGTTCACTGCCGTCTCAGGGACACCCGGATTTCTCTGCGTGAATCCGTGTATTTTGCGGGACCGAAGTTTCCTTTTTTCCCCTGATCAGTTCCTGGTTCTCCACGTATCAACGCCAGTTTGAGAACCTCCTCAACGTTGTCGACAAAAACAATTTCAAGCTCACGAAGGACATTTGCCGGGATATCCTCTTCGAGGTCCTTTTCGTTTTCCCGGGGTATGATAACCGTTTTTATATGCCCCCGGTGTGCCGCCAGCAACTTTTCCTTCAGCCCGCCGATCGGGAGCACCCTTCCGCGAAGGGTGATCTCCCCCGTCATGGCAAGATCATTTCTCACTTTCTGCTTGAGAAAGGCCGAGGCGATTGATGTCGCCATGGCAATCCCCGCTGACGGGCCGTCCTTCGGGATCGCTCCTTCGGGCACATGAATGTGAACGTCCAGTTCCTTGTAGAAATCCCTGTTCAATCCGAGTTCGTCAGCTTTTGCCCTGACATAGGTAAAGGCGGCATGGGCCGACTCCTGCATGACATCACCCAGTTTCCCCGTCAGGGTGATCTTACCGGTACCGGGCATGACCGTTGATTCAATGTTGAGCAGTTCGCCACCCACTTCAGTCCAGGCGAGCCCGATAGTAAGCCCGATCCTGTCCATACCTTCCGTCTCACTGAAGCGGAATTTCTTCACACCCAGATATTTTTCAACTTTTCTGGCCGTAATCGATATCCGTTTCCCGCCTCCTTCAGCAACGATGTTACGGGCGACCTTCCGGCATATGGAGGCAATCTCCCTTTGAAGATTTCTGACACCGGCTTCCCTGGTGTAGTTTCTGATCAGGACCAGCAGGGCACCATCGGTAAAGGAGATATTGTGCTCGTCCAGTCCGTTCGCTTCCATCTCCTTGGGAACAAGATACTTTTTCGCTATGTTCAGTTTTTCCGGTTCCGTGTAACCGGCGATGCGTATCACTTCCATCCGGTCCTGCAATGCCGGGGGGATCGTCTGCAGAACATTGGCCGTCGTGATGAACATCACCTCCGACACGTCATAGTCGACTTCAAGGTAATTATCATTGAACGCGTTGTTCTGCTCGGGATCGAGCACTTCCAGGAGGGCCGACGCCGGGTCCCCACGGAAGTCCGAACTGAGCTTGTCGATCTCGTCCAGGCAGAAAACAGGATTGTTCGTTCCCGCTTTTTTCAGAAGCTGTACTATCTTGCCCGGCATGGCACCGATGTATGTCCTGCGGTGCCCCCTGATCTCGGCTTCATCGCGAAGTCCTCCGAGAGAGAGGCGGACGAATTTCCTGTTCGTGGCCCGTGCGACGGATTTTGCGACCGACGTTTTCCCCACACCGGGAGGACCCACCAGACAGAGGATCGAACCTTTCTTTTTCTTCACCAGATGCTGCACGGCGAGGTATTCGAGAATTCTTTCCTTTACCTTTTTCAGGCCGTAGTGGTCATCTTCGAGGATCGTTTCCGATTCGTTGAGGGTGTAATTGTTCTGTGTCTTTTCCTCCCAGGGAAGTGAAATGATCCAATCAATGTAATTCCTGACCACCGTGGCTTCAGCCGACATGGGCGCCATCATTTTGAGTTTTTTGATCTCGTGTTCGACCTTCTCCCGGGCCTCCGAGGACATCTTCTTGTCTCTCAGCTTCTTTTCAAGTTCCTTGATCTCCGCCTTGAAGGTGTCATCCTCTCCCATTTCCTTCTGTATGGCCCGCATCTGCTCATTCAGGTAGTAATCCTTCTGGGTCTTTTCCATCTGCTTTTTGACCCGTTTTTTGATACGGCTCTCGACCTCGAGAATTTCGATCTCGGACATCATCAGGCTGTATATCTTTTCAAGCCGTTCGCTGACCCTGACAGTCTCCAGGATCTTCTGCTTGTCTGTCAGTTTCAGCTGGAGATGCGATACCGCCAGATCCGCGAGCTTTGACGGGTCCGTCGTGGAGGCCATGGACGTCAGAATTTCAGTGGGAATTTTTTTGCTGAGCTTTACGTACGTTTCAAAGGCTTCCATGATATTGCGCATCAGCGCTTCCAGTTTCACGATGTCCTTCTGATCGAACTCATCGTCCACCAACCGGACGTCAACAAGGAAGTAGTTCTCGTTCGGAATGAATTCCCTGATGGCACCCCGTTCCCTTCCTTCAATGAGCGCCTTGACAGTCCCGTCGGGAAGTCTCAGGAGTTGAATTATGGAACCCAGTGTGCCCATATTATATATATCATCCGGGGCGGGATCATCATTCTCGGCAGTCTTCTGTGCCGCGAGAAAGATACCTTTCTCCTGCTTCATCGCCGACTCAAGGGCGTGAATGGATTTTTCCCGTCCCACGAAGAGGGGTACGATCATGTGTGGAAAAACCACGACATCCCGCAACGGGAGCAGGGGTACGATAATATCCCCGTTTTTCTGATCTCTGCTTCTGTTGAAGTTAAACATAGAGTATCCTATCCGATCTCTTTCTGTTTATTTTCCTGAGATGATGTACCTACCGTTTCAAACAGTAAAATCGGTTTTTCCCGGTTCAAAACAACATCTTCATTGATGAGACATTCCCTCACATCGTTGCGTGAGGGAATATCGTACATGATGTCAAGCATGATATTTTCCATTATCGCCTGAAGGCCCCGGGCACCGGACTTTCTCTGCTCCGAAAGCTTCGCTATTCCCCTCAGGGCACCCTCGGTGAAGGTAAGCTTGACGTTTTCCATCTCGAACATTTTCTTGTATTGCTTGACTACGGAGTTTTTCGGCTCCACCAGTATCCTCACCAGGTCATCGTCGGTCAGGTCGTACAGTGTGGCGGTCACGGGCAACCGCCCGATGAATTCCGGAATGAGACCGTATTTCAGAAGGTCACCGGGCTGAACCTCGGTAAGCACATCACCTACATTGCGCTCTTTCTTGCTTTTGATCGAGGCTCCGAACCCGATCGAGCTCATTCCGATCCGCTTCTGTATAATATCTTCCAGTCCATGAAATGCGCCGCCGCAGATGAAAAGAATGTTCGTCGTATCCACCTGGATGAATTCCTGCTGGGGATGCTTTCTTCCTCCCTTGGGCGGTACGTTGGCCAGGGTCCCTTCGATTATCTTCAGCAGCGCCTGCTGGACGCCTTCACCGGAAACATCCCTGGTGATCGAGGGATTCCCCGATTTTCTCGCGATCTTATCAATTTCATCAATATACACGATCCCGCGTTGCGCCCGTTGCACATCATAATCGGCATTTTGAAGCAGGCTGAGTATGATGTTCTCCACGTCTTCACCGACATAGCCCGCTTCTGTCAGCGTCGTCGCATCGGCAATCGTGAAAGGGACATCGAGCATTCGGGCGAGCGTCCGCGCCAGAAGTGTTTTGCCTGAACCCGTCGGTCCGACGAGAAGGATGTTGCTCTTCTGGAGCTCTACTCCCTTGCTTTCGAATTCCGAGAAGAGGCGTTTGTAATGATTATAGACGGCGACGGCAAGTACCTTCTTCGTTCTCTCCTGGCCCACAACGTACTGGTCAAGAAACTTTTTAATCTCCTTGGGCTCGGGAATGGAATCCCGGGAATCCCGGATTTCCTGTGTCGTTCCTTCCTCTTCGATAATGCACCGGCAGAGTTCGATACATTCGTCGCATATATATGCCGAGGGACCGGCAACGAGCTTTCTCACCTCGTTCTGTGTCTTTCCACAGAATGAGCAGAAGAGAAGGCCCTGTTCGTTTCCGAAGCCACCACCTCTTTTTGCCATGATAGATCTGCTCCCTTCTCAGGTAATAATGGAATCCCTTTTCACGATCACTTCATCGATAATCCCGTATTCCTTCGCCTCCTGGCTGGACATGTAATAATCACGTTCAGTGTCCTTTTCGATCTTATCAATGAGTTGTCCCGTATGTTCCGACAGGATTCGATTTATTTCCTGCTTGATCCTCAATATTTCCTTCGCCTGAATGGCAATGTCGCTCGCCTGGCCCTGTGAACCTCCCAGGGGCTGATGAATAAGGATCCGTGAGTTCGGCAGCGCGTACCGTTTTCCCCTGGTCCCGGCAGCCAGCAGCAACGCCCCCATGCTTGCCGCCTGCCCCATGCAGATCGTGCACACCGGAGGTTTTATGTACTGCATCGTGTCGTATATTGCCAAGCCGGCGCTGACGATGCCACCCGGTGAATTGAGGTAGAAACATATCTCTTTGTCGGGGTCTTCCGATTCGAGGTATAGCATCTGGGCGATGATCAGATTTGAGATCGCATCGTCTATGGCGGAGCCGAGAAATATGATCCTGTCTTTCAGCAGTCGGGAATAGATATCAAAGGCGCGTTCGCCCCTCCCGTCCTGCTCAATTACCATCGGTATCAGTGTCATTCACTTCTCCCCCGCCCTGTTCGGCGATCCTGTCCACTTCCTCGATCCGGGCGTTCCGTTCAAGGAAGGCAAATGTTTTTTCTTCCATCAATTCCTGGTCCAGCCGGCTCCTCATATCATCACCGGCGTAGAAACCTTTCACCGTTTCATAATCCTGCCCGTAACGTTCCGCCATGGCACGGATCTTTTCATCGCGGTCGCTGTCCTCGACGGTTATGGTCTCCTTTTCCGCAATTCTCTCGATCAGGAAGGAACTCTTGACGATCTTCAGCGCCTGATCCTTGAAAGAGTCCCGAAGATTATAACTGAGCTCCGCCGCCTTTTCAGGGGGCATTCCGTTCGATACCATCCGCCGCTGAACATCGATCATCATATATCGGATCTGCTGTTCGACCCAGATCGACGGTACATCAAATTCATTCTTCTTGAGAAGCTCGTCCATGAGGCTGTTCTTAAGCTGGGATTCTATCCTGGCCTTACCTTCCTCTTCCAGCGACTTTCTCAGGTCATCCCGCAGCTCATCGATCGTCTTGTATTTTTCAAAGTTTTTAATAAAAGATTCATCAAGTTCGGGAACCACTTTTTGCCTGATGTCCTTCACGGTTACCGTGAAAGAGGCTTCTTTCCCCGCGATCTCCTTGGTTACGAAATCTTCGGGGATCATGATCGTGTCTTCTTTGGTCTCATTCTTTTTCATGCCGATCAGCTTGTTCTCGAAACCCGGGATGAGACGCCCGGCACCGATCTCCAGCATATATCCCTTGGAAGTGAGCTCGTCACGGACAACACCGTCGACAGTTACCTGAAAATCGATAAGGACATAATCCCCATGCCCTGCTCCGCGATCTTCCATCACTTCCTCCAGTGTCGTGTACATCTCCCGTATCTGATCAAGCCGTTTCGCTACATCCTCATCGGTCACGGAAAGTTTCTGTTTCTGCACTTCCACTCCCGTGTAATCCTTCGGCTCATGTTCCGGCTGTACCTCAACGGTCGCGGAAAAGCTGAAGTTCTTTTCCTGTTCTATACCCTTCTGCTCAATGCTCGGCTGGTCCACCGCCAGAATGTTGTTTTCCTGCAGGGCCTCGGTGTAATGCTTCTGAACAAGGGAAGATATCGCCTCTCCCTCAGCTTCATCCCGGTAATGCATCTCAAGTATTCTCCGCGGTGTCTTCCCCGGACGGAAACCCTTGATGCGGGCGCTTTTGCCAACTGTTCTGTATGCGTTATCCAGTTCCCTCTTCACATCGTCCCAGTCGATCTCAAAAGACAATTTCCTCTTTACAGAGCTGATTTCTTCAATGGTAACCTGAGCGTCGCTACTCACCTGATGTCTCCTCTTCCGAAAGTAAATAAGTGGTGCGAGAGAGGGGAGTTGAACCCCTATCCGCTAATGCGGGCTGGATCCTAAATCCAGTGCGTCTTCCAGTTCCGCCACTCTCGCAAATCATGAAACTACCGTAAATATAGTAACTCACCATATGAATGTCAACCGTGAATCTCTTGCTGCCAGG
The DNA here is from genome assembly GCA_016933965.1 of Deltaproteobacteria bacterium. NCBI lineage: Bacteria > Pseudomonadati > Myxococcota > Myxococcia > Deltaproteobacteria bacterium. The sequence goes on from JAFGTS010000004.1 coordinate 6,474, forward strand.
AGTGTGTGCGGATGGAATAAGTGTCTGATAATTATGAAATAACTCGACTCTCAACGACCCCAGATATATTATAACTGGTCGGGGCGAGAGGATTTGAACCTCCGACCCTCTGAACCCCATTCAGATACGCTACCAGACTGCGCCACGCCCCGACCTGATTGTGATTGTGACCTATCACTGTGAATATGATCTGTCAAGATAGAATCGGTATTCTACAAACAAAAGTATCTCTTGATGTTCTCAAGTTTTCTCTTCCCGATCCCTTTTATCCCGCCTAATTCATCAATGGATGAAAACCCGCCTTTCTCCTTCCTCAATTGCAGTATGGCCGCCGCCGTCTTTTCCCCGATGCCCGGAACCAAGAGCAACTCCTCCGTAGTTGCCCGCTGTATCGAAAGCGGTATTCCCAGTGCGACCAGCGTGACCGGCTCCATTCTGCCGATCTCTACATCGAGACCGCCGGGTATGCGGCTGACGATGACGCGTTCACCGGTCGTCAACGGCACGTCAGAGCAAGTCTCATCGCATCGATCGAGAGCATCAAGACCCGCAGTACGGAAAAGGTCGTCGAGATACGCCGGGGAAGCCAGTTCGTAGATCCCGTCATTCGTGACGCTTCCCGCTATTTCAATGATCACCCGTTCCGGCGTTGCGCCACGGGGAAGGAAAGGGGGAACGGGCACGGGATCCGCCTCACAGATGAAGCACATGCTGGTGAGGCACAGAAAAACAGCGGCGCACAACAGGACCGAGGCACCATATACGATGGGCCGGCGTACCATGAAACGTCCCCTTATCGGTCATTTACATAATTCATGCCGCCGGGAAAACCCAAAACCGTGATTGGTAAGGCCCTCATAATTTCTTCAAGAACCCTGATCAAGGCCGAAGGCATCATGAAGGACCCGGACGGCCAGTTCCGTATATTTTTCCTCGATGACACAGGATATTTTTATTTCCGAGGTGCTGATCATCAGGATATTTATATTCTCGCCCGCCAGCGCGTCGAACATATGGGACGCCACACCGGCATGACTTTTCATCCCGACACCGACAATCGAGATCTTGGAGATGTTCTCGTCATATTCCACCGACTGGGCACCCACATCAGAAGCGACGGAATCCAGCAATTTCTTTACGTCCCGGACATCCTTTCTCGACACGGTAAAGGTCATATCCGTATAACCCTCGATGCTGGCGTTCTGTATGATCATATCGACGACGATATCCCTGTCGGAAAGAGGCGTGAACAGACGTGCCGCCACACCCGGCTTATCCGGCACATGAATAACGGTCACCTTTGCCTGGTTCTTATCATAGGTGACTCCCGAAACAACAAGATCTTCCATATCGCTGTCCTCCATTGTGACAAGGGTTCCTTCGTCATCGTTAAAGGATGAACGGACATACAGGGGAACCTTATATTTTTTCGCCAACTCCACGGAACGATTCTGCAGGACCTTTGCTCCCGCACTGGCAAGCTCGAGCATCTCGTCATAGGATATTTTTTTCAGTTTCCTGGCTTTGCCGTACACATTCGGATCCGTCGTATAGACACCGGCAACATCAGTGAATATCTCACAATAATCAGCCTTGAGTGCCGCAGCAATGGCAACGGCGCTTGTGTCCGACCCCCCTCTTCCCAGTGTGGTGATATTGTCCTTGCTGTCAACACCTTGAAACCCCGCGACGACAACGATACCGCCCGCCTGTATCTCCTTCATGATCATGTCGGTATCGATATTAACGATCCGTGCGCTCGAATAGGTGCTGTCCGTCCGGATTTTCACCTGGTGACCGAGAAATGACCGTGCCCGACATCCTTCGTTCAAAAGCATCATGGCGAGCAACGCGACGGTCACCTGTTCACCCGAAGAAACGAGCATGTCGTATTCCCGCCTGACCGGATCATTGTTCGCCGCCTTGTTCGCCAGGGCGATCAAACGGTCCGTTTCTCCCGCCATTGCAGAGAGCACAACCACCACGTCGTTTCCCTTTTCCCTCGTTCTGATAACCCGGGCGGCGACGTTCCTGATCTTTTCCAGATCGCCCACCGATGTTCCGCCATATTTCTGCACAATCAAAGCCACAGAGCACAACCTCCCTTTTCTAAATCATTCCGTATTTCCAAGATCAGATCCGGACACCCCGAAAGGTGAATATTCCGCTCCTGTTCCCCCCGGTATTCGATATGAATATACAGTGTCCCGGAAGGCAGGATCCCTGCGATTCGCTCGGCCCACTCCACGACGACAACGCCGCCTCCGGACAGATACTCGTCAAAGCCGATATCTTCCATGTACTCCGGTCCCGATATCCGGTACATGTCCATATGGTACAGGGGAATCCGCCCCGGATATTCATTGATCAGGGTAAAGGTCGGACTGGTAATATAATAACTATCGGAAATCCCGATCCCTCGAGCGATCCCTCGGGTAATGCAGGTCTTTCCGGCGCCTAGTTCACCGATCAGGGCGACCACATCGCCCGGTTTGAGCGCTCTCCCGATGATCTCCCCTGCGGTGAAGGTATCATCGGGGTGTTCCGAAATCACGGTACAGGTTTCCGGTCTCATCATTCGAATCCGATCGAGCATGTCCCCTATCATGACGCCGGATTCTTTTCAAGGGCAACCACGGCCACGGCATTCATGTCAGTATGCGAAAGGCTCACGTGAACGGCCGTGAACCCCGCCGCTTTCATTCTATCCCGGACCGTTCCGTGCAGTTCGAGCTCCGGCCTGCCGGTTCCTTCATTGCGGACCTCGACGTCGGTGAATCGCATTTCTCCGCCGATCCCTGCCCCGAGAGACTTGAACAGGGCCTCCTTGGCCGCGAACCGCGCCGCATAATGACGTGACGGCTCCCTGTTGCTCTCACAGTAAGCGATCTCGCTTTCGGTAAAGATCCGTCTCAGAAATCTTCCGTTCCATTTACTGATGATCCTCTTGATGCGCTCTATCTCGACAAGATCGATACCGATGGACCCTATCATCCTACTTTCCTGTTATGGCATCTGCGGTTTGCGCCACTTTCTTCATGAAACCCACATCGTGAACACGGATGATCCGCGCCCCATTCATGATGGAGGCGGTAACTGCCGCCGCCGTTCCTTCAATTCTTTCAGAGGCCTCTCCGCCTATTACCAGGCCGACAAAGGACTTGCGCGACGGACCCACGAGTATGGGGCACCCCAGGGACTTCAACTCTCCCAGGTACCGTATCAACGTGAAATTATCATCACTCGATTTCCCGAAACCGATCCCTGGATCGACAATGATATTCTCCCGGGAAATTCCTTCCGTCACGGCCTCCCGGATCCGTTCTTCCAGGAACTCCGTTATATCCCCCATGAGAGAAGCATATGAAAGGTCACCGGCCTGCATTGTTTTCGGGTTACCGCGCATATGCATGAGGACCACCGGCGTACCGGATCGGGCCGCCACGCCCGCCATATCTTCATCAAATCTCATGGCACTGACGTCATTGATTATTTCAGCTCCCGAATCGACGGCAGCCTGCGCGACCGACGCCTTTGTCGTATCGATCGATATGGGCAGTGTGATTCTCTTTTTCAACTCCCGGATCAAGGGAAGAACTCGATCCATTTCCTCTTCTTCGGGTACCGGGTCAGCCCCCGGCCGCGTTGATTCCCCGCCGACGTCGATGATATCGGCACCTTCTTCAGCCATCCTCACCGCCTGTGCAAGGGCATCTTCTCTGTTCATGTACTTTCCGCCGTCTGAAAAGGAATCGGGCGTTACGTTCAGGATTCCCATGACAAGCGTCCGTTCTCCTACCTCAATGGTCCTCTCCGGTGTCTTCAAGGTGAATCGTTCACGTTTTACATGAGAAAGGATCTCCTTCAACCTCCCGCCGATCCTTTCGAGATCGAAGGGCTGCGTCCTGAGTTTCTCCGCCAGGACCCCGACCTGTTTCCATGTCCCCATGATGAGGGCGTCCGTTCGATCTATCGAACAGGAAACCGAACCGCGGGAAACGGCCACATCACCACCGATAGCGAGCATTTCCTGCTTCAATATATTAGCGACTTTACACTCTATTCCCTCAAGTATTACATTAATACTCTCCATCTTGGGCACCATCGCGTCTATTCCATGGGAAGATACGCCGACATCGCGAAGGAGACGCTCCGCTTCACGAGGAGTCGATATGTTGATGCACCTCATGCGATGGTCCTTTTTGTAAGACACGTTCTTCTTTCCCTTCAACCTTCACTGTCCCTGTTGCGGATACTGAATGAGAATCGCCGGCAGGACGGGAACGTGGCGTGTCTCCTCGGCGGTCGTGCCGAAATGAGATCTGTCTTCAATTGCGATACGCTCTCAAAGAGTCCTGAAACCGGAGCACATGAAACGTCTTCGTAAAAAAGCTCCCGACGAGGCACGGTAAGCAATGGCATGGAGCGTACGGTGAAAATCCCGAACCCTCATTTTCCCGGTTCCTTTAGCGCAACGCTCCATATAAACGTTTTTCGAGGTCGTCAACCTTCAGCCACGAACCTCGTCGTGATCATATTTCTTGAGGAAGCACTTCTTCCCCGTCCCCAGCCCCGATACCGCCGGTCACCTCGGCGATGACGGAATCGATCTCATCGGCGTTCAAAACCTCTTTCACGAGCAATTCCTGAGCAAGCCGGTGAAGCATATCGATGTTTTCGGACAGGAGCTTCTTTGCCTTTTCATAATTCTCCGTTACGATACGTGAGATCTCATTGTCTATCCGCTCCGCCGTTTCCTCGCTGTAATCCTTGTGCGTCGACAGTTCCCTCCCTAAAAAGATCTGCTCATCCTTCTTCCCGAACGTCAGCGGCCCCATCTCTTCACTCATTCCCCAATGGCAGACCATTTTTCTGGCAATTTCCGTCGCCCGTTCGATGTCATTCCCGGCACCTGTGGTAAAGTCCTTGAGGATCAATTCCTCGGCCGCCCTTCCTCCCAGGAGGATCGTTATATTATTCACAAGATATTCTCTGGGGTACGTATGTTTTTCATCGATCGGCAACTGCTGGGTCAAACCGAGTGCCCTCCCCCTGGGTATGATCGTGACCTTGTGAATGGGATCAGCACCGGGAAGCAGTTTTGCCATCAGTGCATGGCCGGCTTCGTGGTAAGCGGTGTTCTTTTTCTCTTCATCACTGATGACCATGCTCCGCCGCTCCGTCCCCATGAGGACCTTATCCTTGGCAAACTCGAAGTCGTACATGTCGACAACGTTCTTGTTCAACCGCGCCGCGTTCAGGGCAGCCTCATTGACGAGGTTTTCGATATCGGCCCCGGCAAAACCGGGAGTACCCCTGGCGATCACTGAAAGAATCACATCGGATGCCAGGGGCAGTTTCCTGACATGGACCTCCAGAATCTTTTCCCGTCCCTTGATGTCCGGAAGAGGCACCACCACCTGCCGATCGAATCTTCCCGGTCTCAGCAGGGCGGGGTCCAGTACGTCGGGCCGGTTCGTCGCGGACATGATGATGACGCCCTCGTTCGATTCGAAACCGTCCATCTCGACGAGCATCTGGTTCAGTGTCTGCTCCCGCTCATCATGACCTCCTCCGAGGCCGGCACCACGGTGGCGTCCTACGGCATCGAGTTCATCTATGAAGATGATGCAGGGAGCGTTCTTTTTTCCCTGATTAAAAAGGTCCCGTACCCGTGAAGCACCGACACCGACGAACATCTCAACAAAATCGGAGCCGCTGATGCTCAGAAAGGGAACTTCCGCCTCGCCGGCGATCGCCCGCGCAAGAAGCGTCTTGCCCGTTCCCGGCGCGCCCACCAGAAGCACACCCTTGGGAATCCTTCCTCCGAGGCGGGTGAACTTCTTCGGGTCCTTCAGGAACTCCACGATCTCCTGGAGCTCTTCCTTTGCTTCATCGATACCGGCAACGTCATCAAAGGTCACTTTTCTCGATTTGTCGGTCATCAGCTTGGCACGGCTCTTCCCGAAGGCCATGGCCTTTCCGCCGCCGGACTGCATCTGCCGCATGAAAAATATCCATACGCCGATCAGAAGAACGATGGGCAGCCAGGAAATAAGGACCGTCATATACCATGGATTCCCCTCAGCGGGTTTTGCCGCGATACGCACGCCCTTTTCCTTCAGAATCGACACCAGGTTGGCATCGGGCGGCACATAGGTCTTGAAGTTCTTCCCATCGATGAACCGTCCCTCGACGGTTTCCCCCTGTATGGTGACCTCGCTTATCTGTCCCTTGTCGACGTACTCGAGAAAGTCACTGTACACTACCTCTTCACGGCCGCTCTGGGGCTGACTGAACATATGAAAAAGCAGGATGAACACCAGGCTGATGACGATCCACAGGGCTATGTTTTTCTGCAATTGGTTCACGTCTACTCCCTTGCATTTTCTTTCTCTCCGGGTCGTCCCCTATCAACCCTGCCCGGATCGGAAAACCTTGCACCATTCAGGTCCGTTGCGGGATTCAGGTCATCCCGAAAGAATGCCTCCCGAACGTGGACGTAAAAAAGTTTTTCTACATATCAAATAATTTCAATTTTTACCACTTTTTCCGTTACATCGGTAATTTTTGCCCGCTCGCTCACTTTCATCCCTCCGACCCAGAGAATGGACTCTCCGTCAACGAGGATGGGCACCGCACGCCTGCTTCTCCGGGGTATCTTTTCATCTACGAAAATGTCCTTTACCTTCTTGCTTCCTTTCATACCCAGTGGAACCATTCTGTCACCTTCCCTGACGGACCTGACATGCAATGGCGGACACAGGGATCCATAGTCCAGAAAAGCAACCAGCCTCGAGCTGAAATCGATATCGCGCCGGTTGATGAATCCCGCCTTCACCGTTCTCCCGATCTCGGCGATATGAACGGAACCGGGTATATCAAGGGAATAGCTAAACTCCTTGACGGATTTTTCAACACCGGCGGCCGATGGTCCCTCACCGCGGGCAGCCTCCCGGGTCGAATATACGCGTATATCATCATATTCACGGCTGAGATGAATGTCAAAGGGGAGAATCAGCTCGGCACCCGGATTGTCCCCTCTCACAGCATCCAGCACCGCCATGACATGGGAATACCCGACTCCCTTGTTCGAGGGCGCGAAATGCTCAAGGATGATCTTTACGATCCGTCTCTGAATGGCTTCGTGCAGCACCCGAAAGCGTTCAGCCGATATTTCAGCCACCCCTCCATCGAAAGTGAATCCGTTGCGTTCCATCACCTCATCGGCACGGCGCTTCATGAAGTCGTCCTCTTCCCTGATGATATCTGCCATGCGGGTAAGGCCCGCCACGATACTGCTGTTATACGATTTTTGCAGTTCAGGAATGAGGCTGGCGCGAATTCGATTTCTGAGGAATCCCTCGTCCCGGTTCGACCGGTCCGTGACAAAGGATATCTCCTCACGGCGCAGAAATTCGATCACCTCATCCCGGGAAATATCGATCAAGGGCCTGACATAGATATTCCTGACAGGAGGGATCCCTTTCAAACCTTCAGGACCGCTGCCCCTGAAAAGATTGATAAGCACCGTTTCAGCCTGATCGTTCATCGTATGACCGAGGGCTATCCTGTTCAGTCCCTGTTCCCGGGTCATGTCCTCAAAAAAGGCATAGCGCTCGTCACGGGCAACCTCTTCCCATGACCCGCCGCGTTCCTTCTTCACCGCGGGAATCGACACAAAGCGTGACACGACGGGTATCCCCATGGCGCCGCCGGTATCACGTACGAAATACTCCTCGCTGTCCGATTCTTCGCCGCGCATGCCGTGATTCATGTGAAGGATCACCAGCGAGATACCCTGATCGCCGGCGATCCCGAAAAGAAGATGCAGGAGCGCCATGGAATCGGGGCCACCGGAAAGGGCGATGCCGACCCGGTCGCCCCGGGAAAACATTCCGTATCGGTGAATGGTTTTTCCCACCCTGGTTTTCAGAGACATCACCTGTTCCATCCCGGCACCGGCTGGTACGAATCTTTCCTAATAAAATATATTCATTACGTCCCTGATATCATCACAGCAATAATCAGGGTTCATTTCAAGCAGCCGTTCTCGGCCGGTGAAGCCCTGCGTGAGCGCGCAACTCCAGGCGTGTGCGCTCTTTGCCATCTGAATGTCATGCGTTCCGTCGCCGACGACCGCTGAATGTTCTCCCGGAATACCGTATTTCCGCAGCAACCCGCTCATGAGCCGGGGATCAGGCTTACTGAACGAGTTGCTGTCCATGCAGACAATCTCGTCGAACCGGTGATGGATATTGAGACGTTTCATCATGGGGATCGTAAATTTCTCTATTTTGTTGGTGACAACGACACGGCTGACCCCTGCAAAGTGATCGAGGACCTCGGTAACTCCGGGATACAGGGTGGTCGTGTCGAGCATGTGCTCACTATAATAGGTCATGAAACGGTCCAGTGCGTCCTCGAACCTGTCGGCATTGTTCCTGCCGAGAGACCGTTTGATCAACAGCCTGACGCCGTCTCCGATATACGTGATTACCCGCTCCGGTGCAAGTATCTCAGCGTTCACAGCGGCAAGGGCATGGTTCACCGCCGCGGCGAGGTCCTTTCCGGAATCGACCAGAGTCCCGTCAAAATCAAAAACCATGAGAGCAATCTTGTGCATGATCTCCTTTAAAACCGCCTTTTTCACCGTTCCTGTATGGAAACATATAATACTTGCCGGGCAAATTACAAGGCGCAATGGAATGCGTGATATAGGATTGACATTTTCTTCGTTCGATGGTAGTGACGGTTTCGACAATCCGCCTGGATCCGGGAACGGACTGGGACGGAACGGTATGAAAGACTGTTCGATGGCACAGAACCCTTCCGTCTCCGGCGGGAGGGTTTTTTATTACAGCCGGGGGTGTATCATGGAAAAAGAATCCATCGCCATCATCGGCGTCGGAAAGGTCGGTGCAGCGCTGGGATATCTCCTTCGTTCGGCGGGGTATCCCGTGGCCGCTATATTCGACAGATCATCAGATGCGGCGGAGCGGGGCTTCACTTACACGGGAGGGAAGGTCTGCCGTGATGCCGCTGAAGCGGCATTACGGGCGGAAACGGTATTTATAACGACCCCCGACGATCACATCAGGGAAACCTGTGAAGAAATAACACGGGACGGCTTTCTGTTTCCCGGAAAGAAGGTGATACACGCCAGCGGCGCCGGCGGTCTTGACCTTCTGGAATCGGCACGTGCGGCGGGGGCTCATGTGGGAAGCATTCACCCGATCCAGTCCTTTGCGGATATTGCCGGGGCCATTGAGAACATCCCGGGCAGCACCTTCGGGATCACCACCCAGGAAGAAATCGAGGAATGGGCGGTTCGTCTCGTCGGCGATATCGGCGGACGTTCCTTTTTCGTCCCCGAAAAAGACAAGCCCCTCTATCATGCAGCCGCGTGTATCGCGTCGAACTACCTGGTCACGCTCATGCACGTCGTAGAAGAAATATACCGGCACCTCGGAATTCCTGCCGATGACGCCCTCTCATCCTTCTGGCCTCTTGTCAGGGGGACCATCAGAAATATAGAAAAACGTGGTGTTTCAAGGTCACTGACGGGCCCCATCGCGCGGGGAGATGTCGGTACCGTTCGACAACACCTGTCGGTCATGGAGCGTTCCATGCCAATCTTCTCCGGTCTCTATCGAGAGCTGGGCATTCTGACGGCCCTTCTGGGCCGGGAAGCTCAGGTCCTTTCCGACGAAAAGGCCGAAGAAATACGTTTACTACTCGAAGGAGGTACGCAATGAGCACACAGGGAAAAGTGAACAAGGTCACCACCTCGGTAATCCGGAACATGAAGCAGAAGGGTGAAAAGATAACGATGCTGACCGCCTATGACTACTCAACGGCACGGATCGTTGATGAGGCCGGCATCGATATGATCCTCGTGGGCGATTCCCTCGGAATGGTGGTTCTCGGTTACGACAGTACCCTTCCGGTCACCATGGAAGACATGGTCCGTCACACGAAAGCAGTGTCGCGGGGCGTCAAACGGGCCATGGTCGTGGGAGACATGCCGTTCATGTCCTACCAGGCATCCCCCGACGAGGCGATCCTCAATGCGGGACGCCTCCTCAAGGAAGCGGATGCGCACGCCGTAAAGCTGGAAGGCGGCCGTGAGTTCGCCCACCTGGTTCACCGGATCGTCTCGGCAGGAATCCCCGTCATGGGCCACCTGGGACTCACGCCGCAATCGGTTCATCAATTCGGCGGGTACAAGGTTCAGGGAAAAGACGAACCGGCCGCTCAGAGGATCATGGATGACGCCAAGGCACTGGAAGAATCAGGCGCGTTCTCCATCGTTCTTGAGTGCGTGCCCACCGGCCTGGCGGAAAAGATCACGAATATGCTTTCCATTCCGACCATCGGTATCGGTGCGGGCCTCCATTGCGACGGGCAGGTCCTCGTCGTCAACGACATGCTCGGGATGTTCGACCGGTTCGTGCCCAAATTCGTCAAGCAGTATGTTCACCTGGGTGGGGTGATGAAGGACGCCGTCGGCGGCTATATCCAGGAGGTCAAGAGCGGCACCTTTCCGGGGAGCGAACACTCGTTTTAACTATGGCGGGCGGGACACTGCCTTTCTACCGGACCCACACCCGTTCCCAGAGGTCCAGCAGAATGTCGTAGGTCAATTCGTCAAGCGAGGCAGCCGGGGCATAGACCGGCTCCTCCAGTATCATGGTGTTGGGGTCCTGCTCGACACAGAACCGGGCAAAGCCATGGTAATCCTGGAACGTTCCCTTGGCGACGGTCCGCTCACAGTCAACGGGGCAGCCGCGTACGGAAACGAAGAAGTGATAATGGACGCCGTCGTCGACACACCCGTACAGGGTATCGCCGACCTTATCGATGCTCACTACCTGCATGGTATATTCCCTTCCCGCCGGGTAAGAGGATATCCAACAGCAATAACGTGATGATCTTCCACCTGCTCCGGCTCTGCACTGTCTTTCGGCGGCATCATATCACGGACTCGGGAAAATGAAAACGGCGGTCCCGTGGTGCTTGTTTCCACATGTTTCAAGAGACCGCCGTCATTCCTTCTACATCATGTCTTCATCAGTTCCCGAAGTTCCCGTTTCAAAACCTTTCCGACGGCGCTCAGCGGCAATGAGTCCATGAATTCCAGACGCTTCGGCATCTTGTACGGGGCAACCCGTTCCTTGAGGTAACCGAGGATGTTTTCCCGCATTGCCTCGCTCTTTTCAATGCCCGGTTTCAGGACAATGGCGGTTGCAACGATCTCCGACCCCGGTCGTTCTGGATTGGGAAGACCTACCGTTGCCGCCATGTCAATATCGGGGTGTTCCATCAGGACATCATCAAGCTGGCGCGTGAACACCTTGAATCCCGAAACATTCACCATGTCCTTCAACCGGTCGACGATATAGAAATATCCGTCTTCGTCCATCACGCAGATGTCACCGGTGTAGATCCATCCGTCCCGCAGGGTGTTGGCGTTCTCTTCGGGCCGGTTGTGGTATCCGATGGTAAAGACCTGCGGTCCCCGGGCGACGAATTCTCCCGGCTCTCCGAGGGGTGCCAGTTCGCCCGTTTCGGGATCAACGAGCTTGACCTCCGTATCCGAAACGGGAATACCCGCGGACCCGGGTTTCTTTTTTCCATACACGGGGAGGCTGACGATGATCGGACTCGTTTCGGTCATACCGAGGACCTCGACCAGTTTTCCCTCTCCCACAACGCTTTCGAAGTCTTTTATATATTCCGGCGGGAACGGCGCAGCACCGCTGACACACCACTGCAGGCTGGAAAAATCAATGCTTCGGAATTCCTGTTTCTTGAGCAGCTCCAGGAATACGGTGGGAACGTTGACCAGCGCCGACGGTTTATATCGCTTGATCGCCCCGATGATGAAGTCGAGGTCGCGGGGATTTGGAACGGCTATCTGAGTAGCGGCAAGGGACATGCCTGTCAATCCGAGGAAAAGTCCTGCCTGGTGAAAGAGCGGAAATGCCGACATGATCACTTTTTCATCTCCCGTTTTGAGGTCCAGCCACACACTCATCTGCTTTATGTGCGACACGATATTCCGATGCGTCAGGACCGCCCCCTTCGGGGGTCCCGTGGTACCACCCGTGTATTGCATCAGCATGGGCGATTCCGGCGATACCAGCTCTTCGACCCGCTGTCCCGGAGAACTCTTCACGATATCCATGAAATCAATGACGGTAATGCCCGGTATCGGATTAACGGGACCGGAGGGTATCTTCTTTAACAGATTCCCCAGGATCCTCTTGACCGGCGGCAGAAAATCGCCGATCCGCGCGACGACGACGGCCTTTACGCCCGTTTTCGATACCACTTTTTCGGCGTTCCCGAACAGGACGTCCAGGGTCATCAGTACCTTCGCTCCCGAATCGTTCAGTTGGAACTCCAGTTCGTCGGGCTTCAGAAGAGGACTGACCCCTGTCAGGACCGCCCCCATTTTCTGTATGCCGATGATCGCCATATAATAGGCAGGTATGTTGGGGAGGTTCACTCCCACCACATCCCCCGGACGAACTCCCTGTTTCTTGAGAAAATGGGCAAAGGAATTACCGTGCCGTTCGAGCTCGCCGAAGGTGATCGCCTTTCCCATGTAATACAGGGCCGTCCTGTTCGGATGATTTTCCGTGTTCTCCCTGAACATCTTAATGTAGCACTTTTCCGAATACTCAAGGCTCGGCGGAACATGTTTGTCGTAGAACTTCAGCCATCGCTTTTCGGAATACACATCGGTCATCACACACCCCCTTACACGTATTTTTTGCGGTCACCTCAACGAATGCCGGTTTCCGGTTCACCGGCCTTTCGGCCGTGTATTGACTGAGAAGAACCGTCTGCGGCGCATCAGAGCGCCGTCGGCCAGTTTGCCAGGCGGTGATTTCCGATCCCTCGGGAGCGAGAGTTCGCAATGATGTCGAGCATCCTGAGCAGGTGATCACGTGTCTCCCGTGGATCGATAATGTCGTGGATATGAAACAGACCCGCCAGGGGATAGAGATTGGTGTCGGCTATCATCTGTTCCATCAGCTCGCGGCGCTGGTCCTCGGGGAGCGACCCGAAAGCAATATCGGATGCTGTTTCAGGATCAACAAACCCCGCCTCACCTGTCGGCCAGGCCAGTATGAAGTCGGGACCGGTGCCGGGCCCGCACATGTTCGCCGCCGCCTGTCCGTAGCTTTTTCTGATGACAACGGAGATCTTCGGAACCGTCACCTGCGACAGAGCGTTCATGGCATTCGTCACCCGCGCCCCCACCTTCCGCAACTCCGCCTCACGC
>JAFGTS010000005.1 GCA_016933965.1 Deltaproteobacteria bacterium
GGAACGAGAGGGGCGAGCCGGTCTGCATGATGGATTCCTTTCTGGACATTACGGAGCGCAAGCGGATGGAGGAGGAGCTCCGGATCAAGGACAGCGCCATCGCATCGTCAATAAACGGCATCGCTATAGGCGACCTTGAAGGGAATATCACCTATGTGAACGATGCCTTTCTGAGACTCTGGGGTGGAAAGGACAAAGCCGAAATTCTGGGCAAATCGGCCGTGACCTTCGCGCAGTCGGAGTCGGAGGCCATCGACATAATCAATTTCGTTCGCGAAAAGGGGAAATGGCTCGGTGAAATAACGGGAACAAAAAAGGACGGGACCCCGATCACCGTTCAGATTTCCGCGAGCATCGTCAACAATGACAGGGGAACTCCGATCTGCCTGATGTGTTCCTTTGTCGACATTACAGAGCGGCGCAGGGCTGAGGACGCCCTTCAGCGGGCTTACGGGGAACTGGAACTGCGGGTTCATGAAAGGACCCGTGAACTGACGGAGGCGAACATACGGCTCAAGAATGAGATCGAGGAGAGGGTGGTGGCGGAGAAGGAGCTTCGCCGGAAGGAGCGTGAACTTGAGTTGAAGTCTCTGAATCTTGAAGAGGCGAACACGGCCATGAAGGTACTGCTCAAACGCCGCGAGCAGGATAAGGAGGAACTTGAGGAGCGGATGCTTTCCAATGTCAAGGAGCTTGTCATGCCCAACATAGAAAAGCTCCGCAACGCACATCTGAACGAACGGCAACAGGTGTATCTCGATATCCTCGAGTCCAACCTCAGGGATATCGTGTCTCCCTTCCTGAGAAAGCTCTCGTCACAATACATGAACCTTACACCCACGGAAATACAAGTGGCCTCGCTGGTTCGCGAGGGAAGGACGACGAAGGATATTTCTGAGATATTGAATGTTTCGGACCGGGCCGTGGAGTTTCACAGGAACAATATCAGGATGAAGCTGGGGCTGAAGAACAAAAAGACCAACCTCCGTTCATACCTGCTTTCGTTGAATTAATCCCCCTTCTTGTCCCGATCGTCCGTGCCGTCCTTGAACCGTTCGTCCGCCACCCGGTTGAGGTTCTTCACCGGCCTGCATGAGAACCATCCCGTTCTGACGGGAGACCCCCCGGCAAAATCCGGTATATGAGGTTTGATGTCGAGAAGCGGTGTGCCGTCCACCATGTCAACGTTTTTGATGAAAAGGACGTTTCCGTCGATACCGGTCAACTCAACCACGGACAACCCGATGGGATTGGGACGCCGCGGCGCCCTTGTCGAAAAGACCCCCCGTGTCGCGGTATCGAGAAAAGGCACCACTTTGAGAGAAAACCCGTTCGAGAGATGGAAATGATAGATCAGGACAATATGGGAAAAACCGGTAACGTCCTGCAATCCTTCGCAGTAGGACGCCTCCAGTTCGACGGTTCCCTCGATCCCTATAGCCGCCACGGGCTGTATCGGAACGTTCTTGATGGTCTTGAAGGGTGTATGAATGATCCCGATAGGACTGTATGTGATTTCTTTCATATGGGGTACCTCTGCCGATACCGGAGAATCGTCGTTCTGATCCCCGGTTCAGGATATCTCGATAACCGTTCCCGCGCCGCCTTCGATAATTCTGTTGGGGAACCGGGCGATTATCTCCGTTCTGTATTCCGTGCAATGGGTGGGACAGATCAGGCTCAGTTCTTTCAACCGGTCGAAATCGTTGAATCCGTGAAGACCGCCGATGAGGCCACGGGGTTTTCCATAGGGTGCCGCTGCTTCCAGGATCATCGCCACGCCGGGATGGGAACATCCCACGATGACGACCGTCCCGCGGGTCGTTTGCATCACCAGGGACTGTTCGATGCCTCCCAGAAGACCGGTGAGATGAATGTCATTTTCCAGGTCGACCGGCGCGTCGGTGGCGATAATGACCTGCCGGGCGGAAGAATGAGGGACGATGGAAGGGGCCGGCAGGTGGAGCGTAACGTCCCTGTTCAGTGATAGAAAGGCTGCAAGGCCGCCGGTATGGTCCCAGTGGTCATGGGAGATTACAACGGAATCGATCGTGGCGGCGTCGACACCCAGAACATTCATGTTTTCCAGCAAAATATCACCCCGGGCCCCTGTGTCAAAGAGGATCCTTCGATCGCCCGCTTCGACGAGACAGGCAAAACCCCAGTCCGACCGAAGATCGCGTTGCCGGCTGTAATTGTCGTAGAGTATCGTCAGTTTGATGGCCATCGCCGCCTCCGCGGGTCTGTTGTTATGTGATCCCTGTCTGGAATTATGGCAGACTCCCGCATTTCCGCCATTTTGAATGTTCCCTCTACCATAATCGATCGCTTCTGTCGACCCATAGGCTGCATGTTCCCGCTGATTGTATATGTGTGAGGTGAGGAACCCCTGTCTCGGGGATATCGACGGTCCTGAAAAAAGAAAGGGACCGGCTCTTGGAAAGGAGGAAAACCAAGGCCGGCCCCTGGTTAATAATGTGAGGTGTATTGGCGTTGACAATTTAAAAAGCAATGTCTATGCCACAAAAAGGATGACGTGGGGCATCACCGATAAGCAGTCAACATTAAAGAAAAAACATAAAAAAGCATTATTCTCTTCCTCGAACGTTTAAAAAAGAGATGGATAAAAAATAACCATTTGTGGTATCCGGGTGGATACAAAATAACCATTCGGGGATGTGAAATAGCGATGAGCCTTTCTGAAAACACGGGGATATTCGCGGGTGCGGACCGCCCATTAAGAATGGCATCAATATTGCTGTCCCTATCGGTGCTATGACGATGGCACGCAAGCGATCATGGATAACGGTACCGCCCCTGATAATTATCGGGGCCGTGATAATTCTCGGGGCGATCCTGCTCTTCGTTACCCTTGAGAACATA
Organism: Deltaproteobacteria bacterium; assembly: GCA_016933965.1. Taxonomy (NCBI): domain Bacteria; kingdom Pseudomonadati; phylum Myxococcota; class Myxococcia; species Deltaproteobacteria bacterium. Next base: position 2,884 of record JAFGTS010000005.1, read on the forward strand.
CACAGAGAGAACGAAAACGCGGAAAACCTTCTTTTGGAACGAGGAAGCGCGCTCATCCGCTCCTTTGAAGCGGGCATCAGGACCGGAGTCCTGGGCATGCAGTGGGACAGTCCCCAGATCAGAAAATGGCTCACGGAAACGGCCCAGCAACCCGGCATATTCTACCTGGTGGTAACGGATCACACCGGGAAGATCCTCGCGCACAGCGATCCCTCAAAGATCGGCGAGCAGTACGAAACGGAACTGGATCTCGAGTCCGTCACACAATCACCTCTGCCCACGTGGAGAAAAAAATCAGAATCCCGTGGCCAGGAGGTATTTGAAATTGCAAATAAGTGCTCGCCCCTTCCCGGCCAGCTGGTTACTTACATTCGAACGGAGTCACCCCATGAATGGCTCCGTTTGCAGATATCCGCAAAGGAAGGTGAAGAGATCGCCAGACTCGCCATGGTCGTGGGGCTGGATATGGCACCCATTGAACGGGCCAGAAAGGAAGATATACGAAACACCATTCTCGCGGCACTGTTCCTGCTGCTCCTGGGATTTGCCGGGATCGTATCTCTCACTCTCGCCCACGGATACCGTGCGGCGAGAACGACGCTGACAAAGATCAAGGCATTCTCCGATACTCTTGTGGACAACATGCCGGTAGGCATCATAGCCCTTGACCGCGAGGAACTGGTAACATCAATAAACCCCACGGCGGAACTGCTTCTGCGTACAACCCGGGAGACGTCCGTCGGAAAACCTGCCGATAAGGTCATTCCCGGGCCGATCAGGAAAATGACGGAAGAACTGAAGAGGGGTGAACACATAACAGCCCATGAACTGGAATGTGCCGTAGAACCGGGTTTGACGCTTCCGCTTGATGTAACGGCCACCATTCTGGAAGAGGATGACGGAACGTTTCTGGGCCATGTCTTTCTCATTCGGGATCTCACTGAGATACGGAAACTGCGCCGGGAGATAGAGAGAAGCCAGCGGCTGGCGTCCCTGGGACGGCTTGCCGCGGGAATAGCTCACGAAATAAGAAACCCCCTGAGTTCGATCAAGGGATTCGCCACGTACTTCGGGGAACGCTACCGCGATGTTCCGGAGGACCGGGACACGGCGCAGATAATGGTGGAAGAAGTGGACCGGTTGAACCGCGTCATCGGCGAACTTCTGGAGTTCGCGCGTCCGATGAACATCCAGTTGCGGGAAACATCACTGCCTGAACTGGTGCAGCATGCGGTGAAACTTGTCGAAGAACAGGCCCGTGACAGGAACATCACTCTCGCGGTGCATGCCGGTTCGGAAATTCCCGCCGTTCCTGTCGATCCGGACCGGTTCAATCAGGTCCTGCTGAACCTCTATCTGAACTCCATACAGGCGATGGAAGATGGCGGCCTGCTGACGACGAACATCATTCCGAACGGACCGCGTGAGGTGAGCATTATCGTGACCGATACGGGAAAGGGAATCCCCCGAAAGGACCTGGGAAAAATATTTGATCCCTATTTTACGACCAAGCCCTCCGGAACAGGCCTGGGTCTTGCCATCGTCCACCGCATCATAGAGGCCCACGAAGGGACCCTGCGCGTCGAGAGCGAACCGGGGAAGGGAACAACGGTGCGAATATCGCTGCCCCTTCAGAGTGGCGGGGTGGTGAATAACAGAGGGGTGTGACAGGGGTCCGCAACGCCCCGGCTTGAAGAAGGACAGGAGCATGGATCAGAAGGGGACAATTCTCGTTGTTGATGATGACCGGGCACATCGTACCATGCTGCGGACGCTTCTCAAGGGGTGGGGCTATCCCGTGGAGGAGGCGGATGACGGCGACAGGGCCGTCGAGATGGTACGTGAACGTGCCTTTGATCTGATCCTGATGGATATCCGTATGGTGCGGGTTTCCGGGCTCGAGGCCCTTGAGATGATAAAGGATATCAACCCGGCCATTCCGATCATCATCATGACGGCCTATTCATCCATTGAGACCGCGAAGGAGGCCCTGAAAAAAGGAGCCTATGATTACCTCACAAAACCACTGGATTTCGACGAACTGAAGATCATCATGGCCCATGCCATGGAGCACCGGCAGCTTCGCGAGGAAAACCGGATGCTCAGGGAACACCTGGGGGCGCAGTTCGACCCGGGGAATATCATCGGCCGCAGCGAGACCATGGTGCAATTGATGGAAACCGTGGCCCAGGTGGCGCCCTCGGACGCCACCGTTCTCATTTCCGGTGAATCGGGAACGGGAAAGGAACTGATCGCCGGGGCGATCCACTATAACAGTTCCCGGAAGCTCGGACCTTTCATCAGAATAAACTGTGCCGCCATTACGGAAACCCTTCTTGAGTCAGAACTGTTCGGGCATGAAAAGGGTTCCTTTACCGGTGCCGATCGGAAAAAGGAGGGAAAGTTCCGACAGGCCGACGGAGGTACCCTGTTCCTCGATGAAGTGAGCGAGATGTCGCTCTCGATGCAGGTAAAATTGCTCCGGGTCCTGCAGGAACGTGAGATAACGAGGGTCGGCGGTGAAGAGGTGATACCCGTCAATGTCCGTGTCATCGCGGCCACGAACAAGGACCTGGTCAGGGAAGTGGATGAAGGGCGTTTTCGTGATGACCTCTTTTATCGCCTGAACGTGGTCTCCATCAGGGTGCCGGGCCTGGTGGAGCGCCGGGATGATATTCCGCTCCTGTCGCAGCACTTTCTGAACCTCTTCGCTGAAAAGAATAACAAGAACATACGGGGATTCACGCCACAGGCGATGGACCGGCTCATCAAGCACCGGTGGCCGGGGAATATCCGGGAGCTCATGAACGTTATCGAGCGTGCCGTCGTGCTCACCAGGGCCGAGTATCTCGACGAGGATGACCTGTCGATCGCCGGCGGGCAGGGCCAGGCTGCAGCCGCCGAATTCTCCGGGAATGTGCCCCTCGAGGAGGTTGAAAAAAGCACCATACTCAAGACGCTCGATATAACGGGAGGGAACAAGAGCGAGACAGCGCGGCGGCTTGGGATCACCAGGAAGACACTGCGGGAGAAGCTGAAGAAATACGGGGTGTCCGATTAAATAATACTGGCTGCAACAAGCACGGGAGGGGGCGGTCGGCGACGCGTGCTGAATAGCGGCGGCCCCGGCCTTCCTTAAAAAGGAGAGTGAATGGCGAAACTGACAAAGGAAAAGGGTGCCCGGGGGCGACTGCACATCGAATCACCGCTGACGGGTGAATCCCTTGTCAGCAAGGAATTTCTGAAGAGAACGGAGATAACCGATCATTTCCGGATGCATCCCGATATCAATGTCGTCAAGATCGGGGGTCAGAGTATCATTGACAGGGGGCGGGACGCCCTCCTGCCTGTTCTCGACGTCCTTGTCCAGGCCAAGGAACAGCATAAGATACTACTTATGACAGGCGGTGGGACGAGAGCCCGCCATGTATTTTCTATCGGCATGGACCTGGGCATGCCGCCCGGCGTCCTTTCAAAACTCGCCGATAAGGTGTCCTGGCAGAATGCTGAAATGGTCAGCGTCCTCCTTGCCAAACACGGCGGGGTCAAGATCGGTCACGGTGACAATCTCGAGCAGCTTACCATGTTCTGCCAACTTGGCTTCCTGCCGATCACTTACGGTGTCCCTCCATATGGATATTTTGAACATCCGGCCCAGTTCGGCGCCATTCCTCCCCACCGGACCGACTGCGGCGCCTTTCTCCTGGCGGAAAATATCGGTGCCCGTTCACTGATCTATCTCAAGGATGAAGCAGGTCTTTTCCCCCTGGACCCCAAGAAGGTGAAACAGGCGCAGCGTAAGGGTTTGCGTCCTTTTAAACGGATTTCCGTTGACGAACTTCTCGATATGGATCTCGACGACCTCATCATCGAACGAGATGTACTGACCCTCATGAAACGGGCGAAACTTATCGACAAACTGCAGGTGATCGACGCCCTGCATTATCCGGGGCACATTCTGGCGGCCCTTGAAGGCGAGGAGGTGGGTACCGTCATCTACCGGTCATAGGGGAGATGTTTGTCAGTACCTATCAATCAGCCGGTTTTTCTTCCTTGCCGGCCTTGAGGATCACCAGTTCGGCGCCTGTCGCCGCCGCGATCTGCTCAAGCTCCATTTTTCTCATGTGCACGGCATGGAAGGTAAGGTCGACGCCGCTGACGCCGCATACCCGGAAGCGGGGCTTTTTTTCCCCCTCTTCGATCTTTCTTCGCTCTCGAACAAAAATCAACGGTTTCATAGCGTTCTCCTTTTCAGGAATATTTAAATAGTATATATATCCTAAAAGAACATATGTCAAAGGATAGATCATGGAAAGAGGAAAAAGAAAACGTCACCCATCAGAGGGCAGGCAGGAGCGGTACATTCAGCCGTCACTGCTGCTCGGTCTCTGTAGCGGTTCATCCTATGGTTACGAATTGATAAAAAAAATAAAGGACCTTGGATTCATTCAGGGACCGGTGCCGCCGGGAATGATCTACCGGCACCTCCGGCAGCTGGAAGATGACGGCCTTGTATCCTCCCGGTGGGACACGAAGGGAACGGGACCGGCGAAGCGGATCTATCATCTCACCGAGGCAGGAACGGAGATGCTCGCCCTCTGGGTGGACTTCATGGAAGAGCAGAAGAACTGCCTGAACGCCTTTCTTGAGCGATATGAACAACTTATAAGGTGAGGGAAAACTGAAAATCCTTCTCAGGGGAGCATGGTTACCTTTCCCCCTCTTCCCTTTGGTTCGTCAATGCATTCCCAGACACCATTTTGCCGGGCCTTCAGTGGGATGACGGCCTGGCCGCCCCAGAAACGGGGACGGACCCAGCCTTTTGAGATGACCATATCATCGGGTGAAGGAACGCAGGCGTTCCTGTCGAGCGATACCGCCTGGATACAATGCCTTGAAAATTCCGATACAGGAAATATTGCAGGGAAGTCGCGGAGCCGGCCGAACTCTATGAAACGGCCGCACCAGCCCGTCGCGGTAAGCCCGACCGCAGCGGCCGCACCGATGATTCCGTCATTCGTACCGCCGTGGCCGGAGAGGTGAATACCATCCGTCGCCCGAAGGGCATCCCGCTGGGTTACGACCTCCTTCACGCATCGATAGCCGAAGCCCTTCAGTTCGTTGAGAACGCCGTTTCCTTCGATGGCGACGCAGATGCCGGGGTCACTCCCCTCCAGGGAATATTTCCTGACGTGTTCGATCGCCCGGCAGGTGATCGTGTCCAGCAGGGATCTGTCGGGAACATGAACGACAACACAGGCGGCGCTGTTGTGGGACGTATAGGGGATAGCATCATTTACGAGAAGTTGCTGGCGTAAAACACCCCAGAGCCGGCATTCCTCCGGAAGAAAGTTCTCGAACCATCTGGCCAGTTTTCCCGTTCCACGGTCGGAATCGAGCGTGTCCGTATCATCAAACCCGATATATGCTTTCATGTTTTCTTTCCCGACGGGTACCGGCAGCCGTTCAAAAACAGTGTATCGATGATGCCTTGAATGACACGTGCAGGGGTACCCCTTCACTGATTTCAAGTTCTATCAGAGATCGTTTTGTTATCGATGCCTTGAAGGTCGATGAACCGACTTCGACCTCCACCTCGTAATACAGCCCCTGGTCGATCACTTTCCTGACGGTGCCGGGAAAGGTGTTTCTCATGCTGGAATCGATGTTTTCCCGGCTGAGGACCACGTCTTCAGGGCGAATGGCCACATAACCCCTGCTGTTCGGCGGTTGCCGCCCCACGTCGATTTCGATCCCTCCGTAACGGGCCGTCTGATTGGTAAATTCAACGGGAAAGAGATTTTTCATCCCCACGAAGTCGGCGACAAAGGCGGAGTTGGGGCGCTGGAAAATGTCCTTGATGCTTCCCACCTGCACGATCTTCCCCTCGTTCATGATAGCGCCGCGGTCAGCCAGTGAAAGGGCGTCGATGAAGTCGTGGGTGACCATGAAAAACGTGGACCGGGACGACCGGTGAAGGCGCTTGAGTCCTCTTCGGACCTCTTCACGGAACCCGGGGTCCAGGGCCGACAACGGTTCGTCGAGAAGCAGGATCTTCGGTTCCACCATGAGCGCGCGGGCAAGGGAAACACGCTGGTTCTCCCCGCCGCTCAGGTTCGTGGGGAGCCGTTTCAGCAGATGTGAAAGGTTCAGGTCCTCCACGAGGTGATCCATCCGCCGTTTCCGTTCCCTTTTATCCACCCGGTGAAAATGAAGTCCGTAGGTGATATTTTCCGCCACCGTCAAATGCGGAAAGAGGCAGAAATCCTGGTATACGATGGCCACGCCCCGTTTTTCAGGGGGGCGCCGTGTCACGTTCCGCTCTTCAATGAAAATGTTCCCCCTCTCGATCGGGACCAGTCCAGCGATTGCCTCAAGAAGCACGGTCTTTCCGGCGCCGGTCGGTCCCATGAGCACGAAAAACTCGTTTTCACCGATATCAAGGGTAATGTCTGAGAGGACGAAATCACCCAGTGTGGTGCCGGCATGTTCGATTCGGATCATGTCTGTTTTCCACTCCTGAGCGTGAGTATCCGGAGGATCAGAAAGAGCAGCAGGCAGACCGTCACCAGCCAGACGGCCACCGGTTGAGAGTACCGCAACCCGTATCCTTCGAAACGCTCATAGATGAGAACCGGCGCGATCATTGGATGGTAGGCGACGATGACGACGGCGCCGAACTCGCTGATCGCCCGCGCCGAGCACATGATAAGACCGATGAGCATGCTCCGCCAGGCAAGGGGGAAGGTGATCCGTGAGAAGGTTTCGAACATGGTCGCGCCGAGGCTTCGTGATACGTTCTCCAGGCGCGGCGAGATGCTTTCAAAACCGTTCTTGACGGTATTCACATAAAAGGGGATCCCCACAAAGGTGAGGACCGTGACGATTCCTGTTACACTGCCCATGATCCGGATCCCCAGTTCGCTGAAGAGCTCGCCGATCCAGTGATTTTTTCCGGCCACGCTGAGGATCGCGATGCCCACCACGGGATGGGGGATGACGATCGGAAGATCGATGATGCTTTCCACGAACCGCTTACCGTAAAAGGTGGTGCGTGCAAGGATATAGGCAAGAGGTGTCCCGAAAACAAAAGAAATGAGTGCGGCCAGTCCGGCCGTGTATATACTCAGCCAGATCGACCGCACCACATTCGGGTCCTTCATGGTTTCCCGCATCATGACCAGAGACGGCGCGGTCAGCATTTCGATCAGGGGAACCAGGATGAAAGCGATTATCAGAACACCGCATGATACAGTGACCCAGAAAAACGGTTCTTTCCGTATCATAAATATCTTTCTAACCTTTAATGCTTTCGTAAAAAGTCACAACAAAAGGCACAGGGACTTTTATCCGACATCGTCAATCCTTCACTTCCACGAGATTCTTCAATTCCGCCGGGAGACGCTCCAGCATGGCGGCCGTGGGAACCCGGCAGGGGATGAAGGGAGGCTGGCCCATGTCCTTGAGGACCTTCAAACCACCCTGGGGATCAAGCATGTATGCCAGAAAGGCGATCGCCGCCTCTCTGTTTGGTGCGTTCTTTATGAGGGTGACACCGTAAGTACAGGAACTTCCCTTCATCTCCATGAAGGTGCCCGGTTCCTTGCCGGTGACCTTGACGACCGCTTCCGCATAAAGGTTATCGTACTGGTAATTTCCGAGATTTATCTCGTCGGGAAGAATAATGTATTTGAGTTCGTGCTGAACGGCGACTGAAAGGTATTCCCAGGCATAATCCATGTTGCCCGTCTGGAGGAGCGAGACGAGCTCGACGGACTTGGGCCTGATGTTCTCGATGGGGCGATTGGCCAGTAATTTTTCATAGAGTCCCGGGATCTTGTAATATTTTTCCGCGAGCTGCAGGACCATGAGGGAGCGGTATCCGCAGGGGTCGAGATTCGGGTCGGAGTGGCCCCAGACAACTCCTTCCTTCTGAAGGATCTCATACCAGTTTCCCGCATTGACCTCGCCGGCATAAGCGCTCTTGTCGGTATAGCAGAGGACGAGCTGGTTCGTCGCGAAACGGATGTTCACGTCTGCATATTCAGGCACCAAAAGCTTGTCGATGACCGTGTAATCCGCCGACGCCATGATGTCGCAGGGTTTCTTGAGGTCCGATACCTTCCGGGCCGCCTTCTGACTTCCGCTTGCCTCGCGCTGAAGGTCAACCTTCGGATATTTCGCTTCAAAGGCCTTTTCCATGGCTTCAAAAGGAACCGAAAGGCTTCCGGCGTGGAACATGTCCAGCGTTCCCGACGGTTCCGCCGGTGCGCCCCCAGGGAACGCACAGAAGATAAACATGAAAAAAGCCGCCGCGATGAATACTGACGAATATTTTAATTTCATGGTTCCAGACTCCTTTCCTTTTTGCCGGAGTTTTTTGCGGGTCGGCTGTTGCCGGCATCACTTTTTTCAAACAGCCACGGCCGCCCGGACAAAGTCCTTTTTAAAACAAAATTGTCATTATCTGTCAATATCAAATACTATTCATAACAAATACGGATGAGTTGTTTCGATAGGGACATATGACCATTTCCTGAGTTCCTCCGTGACCAACGACCCGGAAGACCACGCACAACATGTTGACAATCTTATCGATTGACGAAGGTCATGATCCGTGGTACTGAATCCCGCATGGATGAAATGCTGACAACGAAGGAACTCGCCGAGATTCTCCGGTTGAATGAGAAAAAGGTGTATCAACTTGTCAGGGACGGTGGTGTGCCCCACGTGCGGATCGCCGGCAAATGGCTTTTCCCCCGTAAACATGTGATGCGCTGGCTCGATGAGCAGGTGCATCGTGAACGGGACATCCGGATCATGGGAAGTGACGATGTCCTCGTGGACCGTCTCATTTCCCTCTATTCCCGTGAGCAGTACCCGGAATCGATGGCCTTTTATGCGGCCATGGGAAGCACGAAAGGAATTGACGCCCTTTCACGGAAAAAGGGCCACGCCTGCTGCACTCATATCCTTGACACGGAAACGGGTGAGTATAATCTTCCCGTACTTGCGCGACTGATGCCGGACCGGCAGTATGTGGTGATCAATCTCTGGTACCGGAAACAGGGGCTCATCGTCAAAAAAGGGAACCCCCTGGGGATCGGGTCGCTGGCGGACGTGGCGAGGCGAAAGGCGACGTTCATAAACCGGAACAAGGGTTCCGGTACAAGGGTCCTGCTGGAATATCTCCTGGGCGAAGAAGAGATCGACGAACGGGACATCACCGGATTTACCGATGAAGTGGATTCTCATCTCGGTGTCGCCCTGAGAGTTCTTTTCGGTGAGGCCGATGCCGGTGTCGGTATCGAATACGTTACCCATCCCCTGGGACTTGATTTTGTGCCGATCCGGGAAGAACGGTTCGATCTCGTCGTGCCGAAGGAACTCTGGTCAACGGGGATCGTCAGGGAATTCGTTTCCTACCTTGATCCGCTGAGGATTAAAAAAATATCCCGTAACCTTCCGGGCTATGATCTTCGTGAAACAGGAAAAGTGATATTTGAGGGCTGACGGGGCAGGCGGTGATTCGCGGTTTCTCATCCATACCGCGCTTTCATGATCACAATATAAAAGGAGAACGAAAACCCCACGGCGTTTCCTGCGATAACGGGTGCCGAGCGGATCAGAATACCGTAAATGAACCAGAGAAAGAGCCCCACCGATAGGACCGAAAAGGCCCAGAGCGAAAGGTCCTTTGTTTTTTTGGTCCGGTACACCTTGATGACCTGGGGTGCCATGGACAGGGCCGATATGAAGGCGGCGACGAACCCGATGATGGCGGCTGTTTCCATGTGATTTCCGATCGATCCTGTTCCGGGCCATGGGAAGAGACCCGTGGGTTCAGAGATACTCCTTGCGCTGTTTTCCTTCCAGTTCTTCCACGATCTTCCGCACCTCCTGGGAATGACCTCTTTTGCAGATCATGAGAGAGTCCCCGGTTTCAACCACGATGATATCCTCAATACCGACCAGGGCAAGCAGTTTTTCACCACCGAGCACCAGGGTGTTTCGAGTATCGGCGGTCACGATATTCCCCTGGAGGGCATTGCCATCGGGGTCTTTTTCCAGAATTTCCCAGAGCGCGTCCCAGCTTCCGAGGTCACTCCAGCGAAAATCACCTTCGACGCACAGGACGTTCCGTGCCATTTCAAGGACCCCGTAATCGATCGAAACCGGTGTGATCCGCGAATAAGCCCCGGCGAGGGCGTCCCGTTCCGCTGTCGTGCCGAGGGAATCACTGACGGCGCTGAGCGTTTCATACATCTCGGGGAGAAACCGCTGTATCTCCTCAAGAATGGCGGAGGCTTTCCAGAGGAACATGCCGCTGTTCCACAGGAAGGAACCTGTTTTGACGTATGTTTCAGCTGTCTCGCGGTCCGGTTTTTCCCGGAATGAAGCAACGTCGTAAACGGCCCTTCCTCTGATCTCATCGATCTTAGGCCCCCGCTCCACGTATCCGTATCCTGTTTCGGGCGCCGTCGGCCGGATGCCGATGGTGACCAGGTGCGAACCGCGGGCGGCCGCGTCGCGGGCCGCGGCAAGGGTGTCGATAAATTTTTCTTCGTCCAGGACCAGGTGGTCCGACGGCAGCACGGCCATGATCGCGTCGGGATCACGCTTCACAAGGTACAGGGCGGCCAGGCAGATACAGGGCGCGGTATTTCGTCCCATCGGCTCGATGATGATGTTCTGTTCGGGGATTTCAGGAAGTTCCCGGCATACATCGGCTGCATGGTTTGCGGCGGTGACGATGATGGTATCGGCGGCCGGCACAAGGGGCTGTATCCTGTCGACGGTGCATCGGATGATCGACCGGTCCCCCGTCATGCAGAGAAGGTGTTTCGGCCTGCATTCCCTGCTCAGGGGCCAGAACCTGGTCCCCCGGCCGCCGGCCATGATGACGGCATACATCATGAGAGGCTCCCCTGTGGTTTGTTCACGGCATCGCCTTCTTCCGTGAAAGGTATGGTGAACTCGTACACGCCGAAATTGACCACGGCATGGATCGGATATCCCAGCTTCTCAAAGACCTTGATCATGGGCTTGTTGTCGGTGATGACGTCCGCCGTAAAGCCCTCGATATCGTTCTTCTTTGCCAGTTTGATCAAGGTCCTGAGGAGATAGGAACCGATGCCGATCCCCTGGTATTTCTCGTCGGTGATGAAGGCCACATCGGCGAAGGTGGGGCGGTCCTTGAGACGGACATAGCGGGCCTCGGCGATGATCCGTTCATGCCCCTCCTCTTCTATGATGCCCACGATCGACATGGTGCGTTTGAAATCCACGTTCACGTATTCCTGCATCTTCATATGCGGCATGGTCTTGATGGGACTGAAATACCGGTAATACACGGCCTGATCGGAAAATCGGTAAAAGAGCCTGCGCATGTCGTCTTCATCGGAGGGTTTGATGGGCCGGAAACGGATCGTTGTGCCACCCTTGAAGGTCTGGGTATATGAGATCTCATGAGGGTACAGATGCCCGGATTCGGTCAGGTATATCTGGTCCCGGTACAGGATGTTGCTCGTCTTGGCCATCTGGACCAGGGCGCCCCGGTCATCGGGATGGGCGATGTCTATCAGCGCCAGGGCGCGTTCACGCACCGTCTTGCCCCGCAGGGAGGCCACCCCGTATTCCGTCGCGATCATGTCGAGGGATTCCCGGTTGGTGAACTGATTGGGGAATTCTTCCACGGAGAGCATGATGTTCGGTTGTCCCTTGAGGTTCCGGCTGGGGAGGGCGAACACGGTCCGTCCGCCCTTTGAAAGGGCCGCGCCGGCGAACATCTCCTGTACCTCTCCCGGTCCCGGGTTCACGTTCCCCTTGCCCGTGTGAAGGGCGATCCCTCCTGTGATATCCACTTTCCTGGCCGGCAGGATCGCGATGAAATTATCGTTCTGGCTGATGTTCTGAGGGTTCGCGATAACGTCGATCCCCTGGAATTCGATCAGCGGGTTGCGGTGGATCCACTTCAGGAGCTTATCCGTTCCCAGGGCATAGGCGGCCACGGTCTTGCCCCGGAAAAAGTCCTTTTTCCGGTTCGTGACCACACCGGTTCTTACCAGGTCCATCACAGCATCGGTGAGGGTGATGGTATGAATGCCGAGATCATGCTTGTGTTCCAGATGCCGGGGGAGCGCCTCGAAGAGCGGTCCGATCGAGTAGTGGATGCAGCTGCCGTCCTTGATGACGGTGGCCACATTGGCCGCCAGCTTGTCAAAGGAATCGTCGTAGGGCCACCGGTTGAGATAGAGCGGTTTCTCCGTCGATTGCACGAGAAAATCAAAATCGCCGGCATGTACGAAGGTATCACCCAGGGTGCAGGGAATGTCTTCGTTGATCTCGCCCACAACGAGAGATGCGCAGTCCATGGCGTACCGTGCCGCGTCGATGGCGATGCCGAGGCTTGCAAACCCCTGCTCATCGGGTGTTGAGATCTGTATGAAGGCCACGTCAACGTCGATCGAACCGGACCTGAAAAGCCAGGGAATGGAGGATGTCCTGCTCGGTACCAGGTCGATGCGCCCTGCCGTGATCGCTTCACTGGCAAGCCACCCGGCGAAAAAGGTCTTCAGGCGATATTTGTGCCGGTATCTCTCGTCGATGGGTATGGCGTCTCCGAAACTGACAAGCTGGACGAGTTCAAGGTCTCGCAGATTGCTCTGGTCCGACATCATGAGGTGCTTGACCAGTGTGCGGGGCTCGGCCTGGCCTGTCCCGAGAAAAATGCTCATTCCCGGCTTGACCTCGGCCAGGACCTCTTCGGGGGTGACGATCTTCTTTTTCCAGTCATCGGAAAGCCTGTACGACATTATATGACTCCTTGCTTAAAGTCGGCTTATTATACTGCTTTGAAAGGATTATCAAGCACAAACAGGTACGGTCGTTCTCCTGTCGGACCCGGCCGCGGCACTCATGGATCAGCGTTTTCCCCGCGAACACCGGACCGGTCCTTCCTGCTTCCCCGATAGAGGGCGTATTCCAGCAACCGGCATTCGATGGGTCCGTTGAAAAAGGGGATCCTCCGTGACGTTCGAAGGCCGACCTCCTTTGCCAGGGCGAGATTGCCCGTGAAAATGTATCCGTCAAGACCCTGGCATCGCTGTTTGAAGAAATCGCCGATCCCATGGTAGGTCGACCGCAGGGAATCCACATCTCCAAGCCGCTCGCCGTACCCGGGATTGAGCATCACCACACCACCGCCCTCAGGCACCGCGGTCCTTGAGAAGTCGCAGACGCCGAATTCCAGGACATCTTCCACCCCCGCGCGGGCCGCGTTCCGCTTCGCCGCCTCGATCGCCTCTTCGCTGATATCGGTGGCGATTATTTTGATATCGCAGGATCTTTTTGCGTTCCTGTTCGCCCTGTTCCTCAAGGTCCGCCAGAGGCGGCCGTCGTATCCCACAATGTGCATGAAGCCGAAATTGTCCCGGAACGAGCCGGGTGCCCGGTCGAGGGCGATGAGGGCTGCCTCGATCGCCAGCGTCCCGCTGCCGCACATGGGATTGACGAAGTGCGATGTCCCGCGCCAGCCCGTTGCGAGAATGACCGCCGCGGCCAGGGTTTCCTGCATGGGGGCGTGCAGCGGGATTTTCCGATACCCGCGCCGGGACAGGGGCTCTCCCGAGGTGTCAAGGTAGATATGACAGGTCGATTCATCCCAGTGGAGATGGACGACGGTCCGCTCTCGTCCGGGACCGGAATCGGGTCGGCGGCCGTATTTGCGGTTGAACCTGTCGGCGATGGCATCCTTGCATTTCAGGTTGGCATATTGCGAGTCACGAATGCTGGGGGTTGAAACGGTCGAGGTAACGGAGAAGTATCCATCGCGCTCAAGGTAGCGCTCCCAGGGTATGCTGGAGACGCCGGAGTAAAGTTCCCGGGGGTTGCCGGCCGTGAAGGAACCGACCCGGCAGAGGACCCGATGCCCCGTCCGCACATGCAGGTTCAGCTTCATGGCGTCTGCAAGGGTTCCCTCCGTGAATACCCCCGTTTCGATCTCTGAGACGAGGGCAAACCCGAGCCCCTGCACCTCATCTCTCAGGAGTACCGATGCTCCGCGGGGACAGGTGATCAGGATAGGATATATGCTGGATGAAAAGGGCATTGTATCTTTCTATGAAAAAAACAGCATGGCGGCGATGCCGTTACGCTTCGTCACCAATGTCGGCAAACCGGTACCCGAAACCCCGGATGGTAAGGATAAACCGTGGATTGGAGGGGTCTTCCTCTATCTGTGCTCGAAGTCGGCGGATATGCACGTCGACGGTCCTGGGCTCAACGAAGGCTTCATCGCCCCAAACGTAATCGAGCAGTTGGTCGCGCGTATAAAGCCGGCCGGGATGGGCCGCCAGAAAAGCGAGAAGTTTGAACTCCGTGGGGCTCAGCTCGATCTTTCGGCCTCGGAGGGTTACCGTGTGGTGACCTCTGTCCACCTCGAGGCCGCCGTGACGGATGACATCCTGTCCACCCTCCACCTTTTGCCGTTCCGTCCTTCGAAGAATCGTTTTGACGCGGGCGACAAGCTCCCTGACACTGAAGGGTTTCGTAATGTAATCATCGGCGCCCATCTCCAGCCCCAGGACCCGGTCCAGTTCGTCATTTTTCGCCGTGAGCATGATGATGGGGAGGTCCTGGAGATCGGCGCTCTGCCGTATGATCCTGCATATCTCCATCCCCTGAATGCCCGGAAGCATGAGATCGAGGATCATCAATCTCGGCTGTTCCTTCTGAATGATCTGAAGGGCCCGCTCTCCATCATGGGCCCCGATGGTGGAAAACCCTTCCTTTTCAAGATTGAAACAGATCAGGTCAACGATATCTCTTTCATCGTCGACGACGAGTATTTTATCTGTCACCGGGTGACATATCCTCCACCATTTTTCATTTCTCGAAAAGTAGATATAACTGTAAACAGGAGAAGAAAAATTCTCAAGAACTTAATGACACGAAATTCATATTCCTGGAAAAGCTCTCAATTCAAATATGTTGCCCTTTCACAGTGGTGTGTCCCCGTGAGGGCCGAATAAACTTTTTGCGGCCGGAGACTGTTTCTGTTTGACTCACTATTTCTTTATTGTTATTTCTACACAACCTGTTATTGAAAGGTGACGCGGGGCAAGTTCACAGGTTGCCGGCCGTGATCGATACATCGGCGTAAACCGTAATCCCGCAAGGAATTATATGGAATTCAACGTGTTACTCGGGGTCATCGGCGGGCTGGGGCTGTTCCTTTTTGGAATCAATCTTCTCAGCACCTCCCTCAAGGCCCTTTCTCTCGGTATTCTCAAAAAACTCCTGGACAAGGTCACGTCAAACAGGGTCCGGTCCGCACTCGTCGGTGTCGTCGTTACCTCCATCATACAGAGCTCGAGCGCCACATCGGTACTCCTCATCGGTTTCCTGAACGCGGGGCTTATCACGCTGGTGGGTGCACTGCCCGTTATCTTCGGAGCCAATATCGGAACCACCATTACGGCCCAGCTCATCGCCTTCAAGCTGACGAAATCAGCGCTTCTCTTCATCTTTATCGGCGCCATCGTGTACCTGTTTTCGAAAATGGAAAAGAACAAGAACCGGGGCGCGGCGCTGCTGGGGTTCGGGATCCTCTTCCTCGGATTGTCGACGATGGGCGCCGCCGTCAAGCCCCTTGCCCAGAATGAAGCGGTCGTTCAATTATTCCTGTATTTCGGCCAGAAACCGCTTCTCGGGATCCTGACGGGATTGATCGTGACCGTCGTTCTCCAGAGCAGCAGTACAACGGTGGGCATGGTCATCGCCTTCGCCTCCGCCGGCCTTCTGGATCTTCCGTCGTCCATATATCTGGTTCTGGGAGATAACATCGGGACCTGCATCACGGCGATCATTGCCAGTATCGGGGGAAAACTCGCAAGCAAGCGGCTTGCTCTCGGTCACACCCTGTTCAATGTGATCGGGACGATGATCATGTTTCCCCTCATCCCGCTCTATGTGCGTTACATGCCGCTTCTCTCCGGCGATATCGCCCGGCAGATAGCGAACACGCACACCATCTTCAACCTCATTAACACCATCATCCTGCTGCCCTTTGTGACGCTCTTCGTCGCAGTTCTCATGAAATTGATCCCCGGTGAGGATTATGAAAAACGGGGTATCAGGTACCTTGACCGGAACCTGCTGGTGACGCCGAGCATGGCGATCAAGGCAACGATAAAGGAACTGTCCCAGATGCTGATTATCTGCCAGGAGATGCTGGACAAGGCGAGAAAATGCGCGATCGATTACAACCACAAGCTGAAGAACGAGATCACCGTTGACGAGGAATCCGTTGATGAAATGCAGAAAAGTATCACGGACTACCTTGTCGAAATCGCCCAGAGTGATCTTACCGATAAGGAGAAACGCCTTGTGCCGGCACTTCTGCACAGCGTCAATGACCTGGAAAAGGTGGGGGACTACTGCGAGGCCATTGTGAAACTTTCACAGCGAGCCTATGAGTATAACCTGCCCTTTTCGTCGGCGGCAAAGGTTGAACTGGAGAAGCTCTTCGACAAGACGTCGACCCTGATGCGGCATACGAAGCGCGCCATGGAAGATGACGATCATGTGTCGGCGACGATCACCCTGAATATCGAAGGCGAGATTGATGAACTGATCAACCAATATAAGATAAACCACCTGAAGCGACTTGAGATCGGAACCTGTATCAGTGACGCGGGGCTGGTGTATTCGGACATCCTGACCGACATCGAGCGTATGAACAATCACCTCTGCAATATCACGAAGGGAATCCTCCATATCGGGAAACGATAGCTATCATGCCCTTCCTACCCGTTATCGGCGCACTCCGCATCAACGGATAGTGGAAGGGTTAATGAAACAGTGGTGCCCCTTCCGAATTCGCTTGTGATCTCCATGCTGCCCCCAAGGGCCTTTATGAGGTGTTTTACGATCGAGAGACCGAGGCCCGTTCCGCCGAGGTCCCGTGAGCGGGTCTTGTCGACGCGGTAGAACCGTTCACCCAGCCGGGGGATATCTTCTTTGGGAATGCCGATCCCCGTGTCCTCTATCGAGATCGTCACCTGTTTTTCTTCTTCGCTCGAAGCCGCCCGGAGGGAAACCGTTCCCGCCTCGGGCGTGAATTTAACGGCGTTATCAAGCAGGTTCAATATGATCTGTGCGAGCCGGTCGCGATCCGCCGCAACCGGAGGAATATTGTCGGGTACGTCCTTTTGAATATTGATGTTCTTTTCGGCCGCTTTCGATTCGGCTATGGGCATGACGGAACAGATGACGGAAGCGAGGGAGATTTTCTCGATATCAAGTTTCATTTCACCCAGTTCGATGTCCGAGATCGTAAGAAGGTCATCAACCAGTCTGTTGAGGCGCTCACCGTGCCGGTGAATGGTGCTCAGGAATTTTTGGGCGGTCTGTGAATCGTCGATGGCCCCATCCTGCAGTGTTTCGACGAATCCCAGGATCGCCGAAAGGGGCGTCTTGATCTCATGGGTGACATTGGCAACAAAGTCGGCCCGCATTTTCTCCAGCTTCTTGACGCGCGTGACATCATGCAGGACGATCAAGGTCTTTTCAAGGTCCAGCACGGGAGAAATGTTCACGTCAAGGATGACCTGATCTTCCATTCTCAGGGTGATTTCCGTTGATATGGGACTCTGTGTCGCCTTGAACTCTTCGATCGCGTGCTGGAGCTCTATGTTCCTGAAGGCCTCTATCGGTGTTCTTCCGATGATGTCCCGGTAACGGGTCCCGAAAATGGTGTTGAACGCGGAATTGAGCGCTTCTATCCGGTTTTCCCTGTCCAGTATCAGGACGCCGTCGTTCATGCTGGCGAAGGCGGCTTCCAGTTTCTTTGTTTCCTCGTTAGCGATGCGGATCTTGTCACGCAGTTCGGACACGAGGTAGTTTATGTTTTCGGCGAGCCGTCCCCGCTCGTCGTTTGCGTGAATGAGAAGTGACTGGGAAATACCTTCTTCACGAAGTCTTTTCGTATAGAGCTCCATTTCCTGCACCGGAGAAACCAGACGGGAGGTGAATATGAATGCGATCAGGAATGAAACGGCGCCGACCAGCAGGAATGACTGGAGGATCAGAATGAAGAGGGCATTGACGGACTGCCGTATCTCCATGAGCGGGCGTGCCAGTCGAATATAGCCGGTTATACCGTATTCGTTTCGGACGGGGATAGCGGTATAGAGGGTGTTGATGCCGAGGGTCTTACTGTATCGGACGGCGGTCCCCTTTCCCTTGATGCGTGCCTCCTGGATCTCCGTTCGATTGAGATGG
The DNA here is from genome assembly GCA_016933965.1 of Deltaproteobacteria bacterium. Taxonomy (NCBI): domain Bacteria; kingdom Pseudomonadati; phylum Myxococcota; class Myxococcia; species Deltaproteobacteria bacterium. The sequence continues at coordinate 21,169 of JAFGTS010000005.1, forward strand.
TTGTCCATTTCGGCCGGGATCGCTTCTGAATCGGCCAGGACCGAGCCGTTTGCATCGATCAGGGTGACACGGCAGTTGGTAAGCCTTGCCAGTGTTGAGACCTCACGTTCCACTTCCGGCATCGTTGTAATGAGTCCCAGCGTCTCGGTGTAGCTCATGATCTCCCGCTCGATGCGCATCGTCAGTTTCGATTTGATCTGGCTGTTGGCAAGAAAGCCCACGATACCCATGGCGAGGGCGACGATGATCACATATGTGGCGAATACCTTGTAGAAGAGGTGGGTTTTCATGAACCTTTTTCCGTTACTCCGGGGTCATCCGTATTACAGGGAGGTGCGCTCTCGTGCCGCACGTTCTTTCCGGTAATCATGTATATGACCATGTCGGCGATGCTTTCGGCATGGTCCGACACGCGTTCAAGGCTCTTTGATATCTGCATGATGAGAAGAGAGCGGTGTATCGTCTTCGGATCGGCCATCATGAAGGTCAGCAGTTCCCGGAATATCTGTTCGTTGAGACTGTCCACCCGCTCATCCTCGCGCCTGACCTCGTCTGCCAGAGCGCAATCCTCATTGATGAAAGCGTCGAGGCTTTTACGGATCATTTCGCGGGTTATCTCGGCCATGCGGGGCAGGTCGATGTACGGTTTGAGCTGGGGCTGTTCGTTCAGGAGCATGGCCTTTTCGGCTATTTTCGCGGCCATATCGCCGATCCGTTCCAGGTGACCGTTGATCTTTACCGCCGTTGTGATGAACCGCAGATCGCGGGCGGTCGGCTGTCTCAGGGCCAGGATCCGTGTGCACATTTCCTCGATTTCCTCGTCGAGCCTGTCGATTTCCCCGTCACCTTCGATAACGTTTTGCGCGAGCCGGGAATCTCTTTCAAGCAGTGAGCGGGTCGAGTCATAGATGGATTTTTCGACCAGGGCCCCCAGGTACAGTATTTGTTCTTTCAGGGTTTTCAACTCACGCTCATAGTGGCTGCTGGTATGGCTTTTTTCCGTCCCCATTATTGTGTCCCCCTTTATCCGAATCGGCCGGTGATATAATCTTCCGTCTGTTTTATATCCGGCGTGGTGAAGAGCTTTTCCGTCGGATTGTATTCTATCAGCTTGCCCAGGTAGAAGAAGCCGGTGTAATCCGAAACGCGGGCGGCCTGCTGCATATTGTGCGTCACGATGATGATAGTATATGCTTTTTTCAGTTCTTCCACCAATTCTTCGATCTTTGCGGTGGATATCGGGTCGAGCGCCGAGGTGGGTTCATCCATGAGAAGGATATCCGGTTTCATGGCAAGGGCACGGGCGATGCAGAGGCGCTGCTGCTGACCGCCGGAGAGGGCCATGGCTGACTGATTGAGAATGTCCTTCACCTCGCCCCAGAGGGACGCCTGTTTCAGGCTCTGTTCCACCAGTGCTTCAATGTCGGCCTTGTTCCATTGTCCCGTCAGTTTCGGTCCATAGGTAATGTTGTTGTATATGGACTTCGGAAAGGGATTCGGTTTCTGAAAGACCATGCCGATCCGTCTTCGGATATCAACGGGATCGACCTTCGGATCATAGATGTTGATGCCCTCGAATATGACCTCTCCCTCAACCCGGGAGCCGTCTATCAGGTCGTTCATCCGGTTCAAGAGCCGCAGCAGTGTCGATTTGCCGCATCCCGATGGACCGATGAGCGCCGTTACCCTGTTTTTCCCGAAATCCATGGAAACGTCGACAAGGGCCTTGAAATTCCCATAGTAGAAGTTGACGTTTTTTGTTTGTATGATCGGGCTATTATCCACGACTACCACCTTTTCTTTTTTCTCATGTAGCTTCTCATGATGATGGCGATCAGGTCAACACCAAGTACAAGTGCGACGAGAACGAGAATTGTGCCGTACTGAAGAGGTCTTGTCTCTTCGATATGGGTCCCCGCCGTTGCAAGGACATAGACATGATAGGGAAGGGCCATGACCTCATCGAAGATGGATTTTGGCAGCTTTGACGTAAAGAACGCCGCTGCCGTGAACATGATCGGTGCCGTTTCACCCGCGGCACGACCGATACCGAGGATGGAACCCGTCAATATGCCTGGAAGCGCACTGGGAAGGACGATACGCAGAATGGTCTGCCATTTTGAAACGCCGAGTCCGAGTGATGCCTCGCGGAATGTCTGGGGTACCGCCTTGAGCGCTTCCTCTGAGGCGCCGATTATGGTGGGAAGTATGAGGAATCCGAGCGTGAGGGCCCCAGAGAGGATACAGGAACCGAAATGAAGAAAGACGACGAAAAGGCCGAGACCGAAGAGGCCGAAGACGATCGAGGGAACCCCTGCCAGGCAGTTCACGCCGACGCGGATCATCCTCACGACCCGACCCTGCTTCGCATATTCACTGAGGAAAATGGCCGACGCCACTCCCAGGGGCAGGGCCACGATGATGGCGCCCGCCGTCAGGTAGAGCGTCCCGAGAATGGCGGGCATGACCCCGCCCTTTGTCATGGAATCGCGGGGCGGCTTCGTCAGGAACTCCCAGGAGATCGCGTCCACGCCATGGAGAAAGATGTATACCAGAAAGCCGAAGATGGAGGCGGCGAGAATCAAGGCGGAGAGGCGAACCACGAGAAAGAAGAGGTTCTGTTTGAAATATCGTAATCTCATAACGTGGCGGAGCCGACCTCCTTGAATCGATTGGAAATATAATCGGCGATAAGATTGAAGGCCAGGGTCAGGAAAAAGAGAACGATACCCGTTGCGAACAGGGCATAGTAGTGGTCGCTTCTGAAGGGCGCCTCTCCCATCTCCGCGGCGATGCTTGCCGGCATGGGCCGTACGGAGTCGAAAATACTTTCAGGGATCGCCGCCGCTCCCCCGGCGACCATGAGCACCACCATGGTTTCGCCGATAGCTCGTGCCATGCCAAGTATGACGGCCGTCGAAACGCCGGAGAGGGAAGCCGGTATGATCACGCGGGTGATCGTCTCGAATCGTGTGGCACCCAGAGCGTAGGATGCCTCCTTGAACTCCTGGGGAACAGAATAAATGGCGTCCTCCGATATGCTTGAGATCGTGGGGACCGCCATGAGGGCGAGAACGATCGAGGCGTTCACAATATTGAGACCTGTGGGGAGGTCGAATGTTTCCTGAAGCCACGGAGCTAGCACGGCCATGCCGAAAAATCCGAGTACCACTGAGGGAAGCCCGGCCAGGAGTTCAACAACAGGTTTGAAGATCTCCTTGATCACGGGGGGGGCGACCTCGGCTATATATATGGCTGAGAGGAGGCCGAGCGGGATGGCGATGATCGAGGCGAATATCGTAACGGCAAAGGAACCGATGATAAGGGGCCATATCCCGAATGAAGGGGGGTCATAGGTTGGGTACCATTCAAGACCGAATATAAAATCCTTTACTGAAACGACCTTGAAGATGGGAAGCCCCTCCATGAAAAGAAAGATCACAATGAGCCCGAGGATGAGAATTGATACCAGTGCAAACAAAAAAAAGACGTTTTTGATGATTTTTTCTTTTTGGGTTCTCGTCATTATGTATTTCCCGAATGACCGTTCACTGAACGACCCGATGCCGGGAGGTCCGGATACTCCTTCCCGGCACCGTGGTCGTCAGCTTTGAGATGGAAAATTATACCATCAATACAGCGGAACGTATCCTTCCTTTTTGACGATTTCCTGACCTTTGGGGCTCAGAACAAAAGTGATGAATTCCGCCGTTGTCCCTGTCGGCCACCCGTTGGTGAACATGAAAAGAGGGCGGGCAACAGGATATGCCCCGGAGAGGACCGACGCGTTGGATGCGGTGATACCGTTCACATTGAGGGCCCTGACATCACTGTTGAGATATCCGAGGCCGATATAGCCGATGGCGTACTTGTTCTTTGAGACCGCCTGGACCACGGCACCGTTCGAGGCCTGAAGCTGGGCCCTGGGTGTGACCTTCTCTTTGTGCAGGACCTGTTCCTCCCACACTTCGTAGGTCCCCGAGCTGGTATCCCTCGACACGACAACGATCTGCAGGTCACTGCCGCCGACTTCCTTCCAGTTCGTTATCTTTCCCTGATAGATCAGACTGAGCTGCTCGATGGAGAGCCCGGTCACCGGATTAGACGTGTGGACGATCGGAACGATGGCATCCATGGCAACCCGGTGGGGCACTGGATACACGTCGTTATCCTGGGCCATTTTCACTTCCTTGTCCTTGATGAAACGTGAAGCGTTGGCGATGTCGGTAGATTTGTCGACGAGCGCCTTGATGCCGTTCCCGGAACCGCCGCCGGAGATGGAAATGTTCACGCCGGGATGGGCGGCCATGAAAGCTTCAGCCGCGCCCTGGGCAACGGGAAGGACCGTTGTCGAACCCTTAATGACGACGGTTTCACCAAAAGCGGTGCCGGCACCTGCGAGGGCACAGAAGATGACCCCTATGCACAACAATTTTATGATGTTCTTCATGTTTTTCAATCCTCCTTGGTATTTTTCTTCCAGAATACATTTTGTTTTGCCGTGCATAATAGGTACTTAATGTTACAGGATGATGACAGCCCGATGACGATACGGTTAAATTATCGGCATGAAAAAGATCAATATAGAGTGCCCGGTGACGTCGCTGATTCATGAAAAGCCTTCATCCCGTTGTGTTCCCTGGGTCCCGGAGACATTTTGTCTTGATAAATCACGAGGGGAGTTGTACAAACCAGGAAATGCATTCGAAGGAGAATCTGTAATGTACTGGGAAAAGGATATTGAGACGATGGATCGCGCCGAGCTTGAAAACCTTCAGCTCGGAAGGCTGCGGGATACGGTCGGGATCGCTTCGGCATCCCCGCATTATAAGAATCTCTTTGAAAAGATCGGCTTTGATCCAACGCAGATTGCCTCTCTCGATGACCTGCGGCGGATACCGCTGACAACAAAGGAAGACCTTCGGGAAAACTGGCCCTATGGGTTTCTCGCCCTCCCGAAGAGCGAGATGGTGAGGATGCACTCCTCATCGGGGACAACGGGGCGGGCGACGGTGATCTTTCATACCCGGAGCGATGTCGATGCCTGGACGAACCTCCTGGCCCGGTCGATGTATATGACAGGTGTCCGCAGGGAGGATGTCTTTCAAAATATGATGACCTACGGCCTTTTCACGGGAGGCCTGGGGTTCCACTACGGGGCGGAGAAACTGGGAATGCTGGTTATCCCCGCCGGGGCAGGGAACAGTAAAAGACAGATCCAGCTGATGAAGGATTTCGGAACCACGGTGATCCACATCATTCCCAGCTATGCCCTGCATCTTTACACGGTCTTTGAAGAAATGGGCGTTGACCCCCGGTCGGACACTGAATTGAGGATCGCTTTTCTCGGGGCCGAGCCCCATTCGGAACAGACGAGGAAGAAAGTGGAAGAACTGTATGGTGTCAGTGCGTTCAATTCCTACGGCCTTTCTGAAATGAACGGTCCCGGTGTGGCCTTTGAATGCTTACAGCAGCAAGGGATGCATATCTGGGAGGACAATTATATCGTGGAAGTCATAAATCCCGACACCCTCGAACCCGTTCCGGAGGGAGAAGAGGGGGAACTGGTGCTTACCACGCTTCAGCGAAGCGGTATGCCGATCTTGCGTTACCGAACGAAGGACCTGACCAGGGTCATTCCGGGACCCTGCGAATGCGGCAGGACCCACCGCCGCATCGAACGCATCAAGGGAAGAACCGATGATATGCTCATCGTCAAGGGCGTTAACATCTTTCCCATCCAGATCGAGAAAAAGTTGATGGATGTTCCCGGGGTGGGGACGAACTTCCTTATCATTCTCGAGCGCGAGGGGTTCAATGACCGCATGATCGTGAAAGTGGAGGTCATGAAGGAATTTTTTTCAGGCGACCTGAAGCAGCTTGAGAAATTGCGGCGGACCATCACTGAGGAATTAAAAGGCGATATCCTGGTGACCCCCCGGGTGGAACTGGTGGAACCGAACACGCTTCCCAAGAGCGAGGGGAAGGCCGTGCGGGTGATCGACAAGAGGGAGATGTAGACATTCCAGCGGTGGAAAGGAGCATCGGAAAATGATAGCCTATCAGTTGTCAATATTTGCGGAGAACAAGCCGGGGCGGCTCGCGAAGATCACGAAACTGCTGGCGAAGGCGAAGATCAATATCAGGGCCATATCGATATCGAGTTCCGATGCCTTCGGTGTCATCAACATGCTCGTCGACGACCCCGAGCGGGCCCGGTCCGCCTTGACGGAGGGGGGGCTGACGGCGAACCTGAAACCGGTCATTGCCGTCGTCATCGAGGACAAGCCAGGCGGCCTCGACCGTCTGATCACCCTTCTCGCCGACAAGAACATTAATATTGAAAATGCTTACGGTTTCGTCCTGGAGAGCTGGAAGAAGGCCGTTTTCGTCATCGACGTGGAGCAGATCGAGGGTATCGAAGAGGTTTTGAGAAAATCCGGCTTCGAGACACTCAACGCGGAGGCCCTGGCTGCAGCGGAGCCCTTTCACTACATGAAGTATTAGCGACTCCGCAAAAAGTCCACATGCTGCGTTGCGCTTCATCCTTCGTCATTGCGACGTACGAAAAGTACGACTCATTCCTCAGGATTCGCGCGCCTTGCCTCTGGAGCTTTTTGCGAAGCCGCTTCTTATGCACCGTTATTGCGATTTCTGTAGTTGGCCGATGTAAGAAAAGGCGACAAAGGGGCAAAGCAACAGAGTGACAAAGTGAGAGATGAATATAATCTGTAATGAATTTCAAATTACAAACCGGTCCTGTCATTCTGGAATCAAACGTTTTATTTGTGCGAATATCAAGGAAAACACTTTGCCACTTTGTCGCTCTGTCACTGTTTTTTTAGAGAGGTACCCATGACACACGAAGATTCTGGTAATTATTCCGGAAAGCATCCGGAAGGGACAGAGGTGGACCCGGTCGTGGCCGAGAAGCTGCTGGCGGTTGCGAAAGAGGGGGGAGTCGGGTGCGCGGCGGCACACGCGATAGCCGGCGAATGTGGCCGGGAGCCCGGCGTTGTCGGTCGGACGATAGATCTCCTTGAACTGAAGATCCAGCGGTGTCAGCTCGGTCTGTTCGGGTATCTGCCGAAGCACCGCATCGTGGAGGCGGCGGCATCGGTGGAGCCGGAGCTTGAAAATGCAATCAGAGTTGCTCTTCAGGCGGGCAAGCTGACCTGCGCCGCTTCATGGGATATCGCCCGGCGGTTCAGCCTGCCGAAAATGGCCGTTTCATCGGCCTGCGAGAAACTGGGCATCAAGATATCGACATGCCAGCTGGGGGCGTTTAGATAAAAATAGTGGCAGAGCGACAAAGTGGCAAAGTGTTTTCCTTGATATACGCACAAATTATTTTCTTTTCTCACTTTGTCGCTCTGTCGCTTTGCCCCTTTGTCGCTTCTCTAATAAATTCCGGCAACTACAAAAGAACGATTCCCGAATAGCGAACAACGAATCTCGGATCCCAGTTTCCTAATCCCGATCACAGTTCCAGCGCTTCAGTCATCTCATCGCCCTGGAAAAGCCTGATGCCATTTTCACGGGCCCGCTTCAGGAAATCTCCACTGTCGAGACAGGCCTCCGGCGGCAGGACGCCGGTAGCCGTTATCGTTCCTTCGAGGAGCATCTGAACGGCGATCGAAGCGGGAATACCGGTGAGCACATCCATGTGAGCGACGGCACCGTATGCAAGATGCACCCGTTTTCCATCCTTTTTCCCCGTTGTATCGACCCGGCAGGCCGAAGCCGTTTCCGGCGGTTTGTCGATCTTTTCAAAAACCGGCAGCAGCGGGTTGACGATGGCGCCCAGAAAATCCTTTCCCGAACGGGTATTGATAATCCGCAGGAAGGACAGGACCTTGCCGAGCACGTTGAAATAATCCTCCACCAGCCCGCCTTTGAGAGTGACGTTCTGTGCTTCGATGTGCCGGGGGATCGTCACCGGTTCAGGGTGGCCCAAGTGAAAAACATTGACCATTCCCACCGGTGCGGGAAATCTTATAAGTTCCCGTCCGGAGCCCGCGGGAATGCGAAGGGTCCTGCCGTTCTGGAAGGAAGGAACGACCCCGGCGAAAATATGGAACGTATGGAGCGTGACGGCCTTGCCGACGGTGTCCGAGGCATGACATCCCCAGGCGACGGCGATGGTTTCGACCTCGTCGAATAAAGCGGTTGCCTTTCTCGCGAGCATATTCGTCACGCCCGGCGTCCATCCCACGCCGGTGATGAGCGTCAGACCCTTTTCCCGGGCGGCTTCGTCGAGCCGCAATATCCCCTCTGCGGCATCGTAATCATCACAGATGCTGACATAGTGAACACCCGCTTCGATGCAGGCCCTGGCGATCCTTACTTCGTATTTGTAAAAGGGACCGATGGTTCCCAGCGCCACAGTGTGGCCTCTCATGGTTTCCACGAGGTTTGTGTGATCATTTGCGTCGACTTTTACCGCTCGGCACTTGGTTCCCAAAGAGCGTGCAAGCTGTTGTGCCTCACCAATGTTGAAGTCCGCGATAGTGATTTCCTTTACTATGTCACGGGAGGCGAGGTCCTGCACCGCCCGCCGCCCCATGGCTCCCGATCCCCCCAGCGCGATTACTTTCATGACTCCCTCCTTTGTTGGAAGAATGATCCCCATCCTCATAAAAATGGTCCACTGGCTCCCCGTCCTTACGAAATGTTCCGTTCCCTCCTGTCAAGATAAACGTTTATGACGGCAAGGACGTTTTTTGCGTTGCGTTGTGCCCCGTCCCGTATCTCGTCGGCGTTAAGGGGTTTTTCGATAAGCCCGTTGCCGTAGTTGTCGATGGAGCATATTGACGCGTAGGGGATATCGAGTTCCCGGCAGACAATGGCTTCGCTTGCCATGGTCATTCCCACAAGGTCGGCGAACCGGGAGATGAACCTGATCTCGGCACGCGTTTCGAGCCGGGGTCCTGTTGTCTGCCAGTACACACCCCCGTCGATGACCGTTATGGATGCCGCTTCCGCCGCTGCGTATAATTGCCGTCGCAGAGGTTCGTCGAGCGCCGGAGTGATGTGTTTTACCCTGTTGGAAACGGCGGTCGCCGTGTGCGCAAGGGAGATAAAATCATCGGGAATGACGATCATGCCCGGTTTCAGTTCTTTCTTCAGAGAGCCTGTGGAGTGGACGCCGATGACCTCAGTCGCACCCAGGTCCTTCAGTGCCTGCATTGTGGCGGGATGGTCGATCACATGGGGGTGAATGTACTGGTCTGGTTGTGTTCCATGGCGGGCGACATAGATGAACCGGTCGGAGACATGAACATCGGCTGTGCCGAACCTGTTCGAAACATGCTCCTTCCCGATGTTTCTTAATGATGCTTCCTCATAGAAAAGAGTTCCCCCAATGAGCCCCACCTTTTTCATCGTCGCCCCCGGTGAATGTCCCGTTTCGTCAGTATTGCCGTGACGCTATCAAATTCCGGCGAAACTGTCAAAGAAGTCATGAAATGGTGTTGACATCATACTAAATAATAAATACATTATGCCCCAACATGAATCAGAAGGAGTTCAAGAATGGCTGACAATGATTATGTGACGCATGTAACGGACAGCACCTTCGAAAGCGAAGTTCTCAGATCGAAGAAACCGACCCTTGTTGATTTCTGGGCGCCCTGGTGCGGCCCCTGTCTTCAGATGGGTCCTGTGGTGAAGGAACTTGCCGCGGAATATAAGGATTCGGCGAAGGTAACAAAACTGAACGTGGACGAAAACCCTGAATCTGCGGCGAACTATGGGATAAGAGGCATTCCCACGATCCTTCTTTTCAAGAACGGAAAACTCGAAGAGACCATTGTCGGGCTCGTACCGAAGGAACGCCTGGAAACGGCACTCAAGAAAGCCCTGTAATGATGAAGTATATAAAACTTCTCTGCGTGCTCCTCCTGGTTATCTCTCTTGCCGGGTGTCACTGGTGGGGAAAGAAGGATGAGCGCTTGACCCCGGAGACCCTCTACAGCAAGGGACAGTCAGCCTATCAGGACGGTGATTACGCCGATGCCATCACGTTCTTCCAGCGTTTGAAGGAAGAATATCCCCTCAGCAAGTACGCGATCACGGCTGAACTGAAGATAGCGGATTCCTATTTCAACAAGGAGGATTATATATCCGCGGAACTCAGCTATCAGGATTTTCTTGATTTCCATCCGACGAACGAAAATCTGCCCTACGTGATGTTTCAGATCGGCATGTGTCATTTCAACCAGATGCGCTCCATCGACCGGGACCAGACAGAAACCCATCGGGCAAAGGAAGCCTTTGAAAAGCTCATCGCCCGGTTTCCCAGCAGCCAGTATACCTTCATGGCGGAAAAGAACCTGCGTGATTGCCGGAAGAAACTGGCGGAACACGAATTCTACGTGGGTAATTTTTATTTCAAGACGGGGCATTACGAAGCGGCCCTGAAAAGATTCAAGGAGATCGAGAACGAATATCCGAATCTCGGTCTCGATTACAAGGTCAGTTATTATATCAACGAGACGCATAAGCGTATCGAACGGCAGAAGGGGAAAAAAGAATAAGCCGGGTCCTTTCCACGGACGAGAGGTAATATCCGCCTCATCTGCCGCCTCAATGCACTACCGGCGTGACGGAACTTCTGATCCGGGCAGACGTATTCTCAGGACGGCTTCCCGGGTCGTCTCCGTTTCCGAACCGGACGTATCAATGATGATATGCCGGTCGTTCGGAAATTCATCGATCTTCTCAAACCGTGCTTTCTGTTCGTGATAGATTTCCCACCGGCCGTCGGATGCCTCGTTCCGATCGGACATCCTCCTGTCGAGGCGTTTTCTGACAACATCCCCGGGACAGACCGACTCGACGACATACAGATCCGCCCCCAGAGTTTCGGCAAGCCTGCGGGCACGCTCTCGCTCCGCTTTTGTTCTGAAAGAAGCGTCTATGATGACGGATCTCCCCGCTTCGACGGCCGCCGCGGCCAGTTCAAATACTCGCTCGTAGGTTTTCTGAGAGATCTCTTCTGAGTAGATGCCGACACCAAACGGTTCATAGTGCCGTTCCGATGCCTTCCTGCTGAGCATCTCTTTTCTTACCACGTCACTTCGTATGATCTCGGCCTCGAGGAACGGTGCCATATTCCGGGCCAGAACGCTTTTCCCCGTTCCCATGAGACCCGCCATGATGATCACGATAGGCTTTTCGGGACGGGCGGCGTAGCGGACGGAGAGGTCGAAGTACCGTGATGCCGTTTCCACCGCCTTTGCGCGCTCCTCCGGTGAAACAGCGGTGTCTTTGCTCTTGAAGCCGATGACCTTTGCGCGGACGTAAGCGAAGTAGCATTTGTAAAAATTGAGGAGCATGGCGATATCCCGGTCGCCAGAGTATTCCAGGTAGGAATTGATGAAGCGGTCGCTCAACCACGGGTGGTCGTTGTAATCAAGGTCCATGGCGAGGAACGAGACTTCCGCCGCGACATCGAGATACCGGAAACGCTTGTTGAACTCTATGCAGTCGAATATGACGATATCATCACCGGTGATGCAGATGTGCTCGAGGTGGAGGTCTCCGTGACAGTCCCTTATCCGGTGTTCCTGAACACGCCGGTCGAAGAGGGTCCGGTTTACCTGAAGGAAATGATACACGTAGTTCCTGATAAACCGGTACTGACCTTCCGTAATGGTGGTGCCGATATACTCCTCGGTCTGTTCAAAGTTCTCTTCATGGTTCCGGCATATCGTATCGAACCCGCCGGTACGGTCTATTTCACCGCCCGTTTCCGCTTCCCGGTGAAAGAGGTGCACCTTTCGGGCGACGGCATCCATGACGGAGTCGTCAACGGTTCCCTCGGCAAGAAGGCGGTTCAGCATGCGTTCCTGGGGGATCCTTTTCATTCGCACGGCATATTCTACGGTCCTGCCGGGGCCGTCCAGCGCCAGGGAGCCCCCGGTTGCCTCCCGGATCTCGACGACATCCAGGTAAATGTCCCGGGCCAGGCGCCGGTTCAGACGGACCTCCTCCTCACAGTAATATTTTCGTTTTTCCAGCGTGGTGAAATCGAGAAACCCGAAATCGACGGCCTTCTTGACTTTGAAGACCATCTCCCCGGCGATGAATATGAAAGAGATATGTGTCTGTATGCACTCCACCGACTCCGGCGGGTCGGGATAGAACAGGGGATTCGTCATGGAGGATACGATCGGGGGATGTGTCATTAGGTTCTCCTTCCCGGTGATGTGCCGGGTCATTCCGGTGAGGACTCGCCGGTCAGTTGGCCGCATGCCGCCAGGATGTCACTGCCCTTGCTCATGCGGACCATCGTCGTGTAGCCACGCTCGATGAGGATGTTCCGAAAGGCCTGGACCCGCTCCTCGGAGGGTGTTTTCAGGGGTGAGCCAGGAAATTCGTTGAAGGGGATGAGGTTTATCTTGCATCGCACCGTTCTCAGCAATCGCGCCAGTTTCTCGGCATCATCGTCACCGTCATTGACACCGGCTATCACGATATACTCAAAGGTGATCCTTCGCCGCCTGGGCATATTGTATGCGCGGCAGGCTTCAAGAAGCTTGTTGAGAGGGTATGTACTGTTGACGGGCATGAGTGCCTGTCGCGTCACGTCATCCGCCGCGTTGAGGGAAACGGCCAGGTTCGCCGAGGTATCCCTGCCCAGGCGGTATATGAGGGGAACGAGGCCACAGGTTGAAACGGTGACGCGCCGCTTCGAGACGGCAAGCCCCCAGTCGTCCGTGATGATACCGATGGCCTTCACGGTATTTTCGTAATTCGCCAGGGGTTCTCCCATCCCCATCATGACAATGTTCTTTATGTCTTTTCCCTCGGGAAAGGTGAACCGCAGGCGAGTGACCTGGTCCACGATCTCCGACGTTCGCAGGTTCCGTTTGAGTCCCATGGTGCCCGTATAGCAGAAGGCGCATCCCATCGCGCACCCCGCCTGGGTGGAAATGCACAGCGTCCAGTGATTTTTCTCACGGATAAGGACACTTTCAATGGCAAGCCCGTCATCAAGGCGCCACAGCGCCTTTTTGGTGCCGTCCCGGGATTCGATGATCTTTTCCAGGGCGAGAGAGCTGATCCGGGCGCGGGAGGACATGCTGTCCCTGAAATCCCGTGAGAGGTCCGTCATGTCTTCAAAAGAGGTCAATCCGAAGCGATAGATCCATTTCATGATCTGTTTCGCCCGGTACCGCTCTTTCCCGAGGTCGGCGATGAACGCCTCCATTTCAGGGCATGTAAGGTCTTTGAGATCGGGCAGCTGTGTCATCCCTTCCCGTCCGTTATCGATGATCCCGCAGAGCCTGCGGGTGGAGGTTGTATCTGAAGTGCCTTCATAATTCAACAGAAACTTTACTCAAAAGAGGAACACCTTCATTCCTTAACGCCATAGAGCGGGCAGAGCGGTGATGAACCGGGCTCAAAGTTCCTGCACGTCAGCGGTCGCGTTTCATAAATACTGCATGAATACCATCGTCCGGTCCATTCGAGAAAGGGGCAACCATGAAGGGGTAGCCCGGATCGCGCCGAAATGAGACGGTCCCCCGCCCAGACAGGGCGGTCGCGGTCGATGATATGCAGGATGTCGGAACGGCCCTCTCGACGCCAGCGCTCACGGTCGGCATCAGTGATATAGGCGGACAGGTGTGCCAGGCAGCAGGCGCCGCATTGCCTGCAGGATGTTTTTTCGCTCTTTTTTATTATGCCGGCTCCTTCCTTCATATCAACTGCTTGACCCGGTGGCGGGAATCGGATAACTGACGGGAATACTCTAAAGCTGAAAAACGGACCATTTCGGAGAGTCGTATGCCTCGACTGAACGTGACCGGTCACTTTTACCGGAACCAGCCGGTTGACCTTTTGACGGAGTATACCATATGCGAGTCCCTTTCATCCACGAATTCCCCGTATATGGCCGCGCTTGAGCACCCCCGGACCTACGGCGCCCTCGTGGGTGAAAGACTGCGCGCCTGCGGCCTGCTGCACAGGGGGTGCCGTCTCTGTGAGATCGGCGGCGGGAGGGGAAGCCTCATGGCGGGGCTCCTTGAAGAACATGGTGATCTGGTCGACCATGTCCTGATGGTGGACCTTTCCCTTTCCTTTCTGAAGACGCAGAGAAAACGGCTGGAGTCGTGGAAGGACAGGGTAAGCTTTCTGAATGCCGATGTCAGCGGGTTTCTGCCTCCCCTGACGGATACATACCGCGTGATACTGAACGAGGTTGTGGGGGATCTCGATACCTGGGTGGATATTGAGAAACGTGAGCTTCCGTTTCCCGTGGCGACCCTGATCGAACGGTATCGTCTTGATATTCCCCGGACGGGCGCCTTTCATTTCAACATCGGCGCGATCCTCCTCGTTGAGGAACTGTGCCGGAGGAACATCCCCGCCTTTATCGCCGAGCATGCCGGTGACTGCCTGATCCCCGCGGGGATGGAATACCTTTCCCGCGGGCTTCAGAGCGATGGATATCCGCGGGAGATCAGACTGAAGGAACACTCGGAATTTACCATACGGTTCGATCACCTCACGGCCGTTGCCCGAAGGTGGGGAAGGACCGTTCGAACGGGGCCGTTGATCGATCTGGTGGGTATCAGCCGGTCACCGAAAATGAAGTTCATTTTTACCGCCGGTGCCTGCGCGACCGATGAACAGGAGCATATCCTCGAGTTGCTGGATCATATTCGGGAGTATCGATGGCTCATTATCAGTTGAAGCGTAACGCGGCATGTGGACTTTTTTCAAAGCCGCAATAATGACAGTCTCGCAAAAAGTCAAATATCGTGTCACTCCCGCGAAAGCGGGAGCCCATAACTGCTTAAAAATACTGGATTCCGTGTCAA